>NZ_CP026314.1 GCF_002906575.1 Salinigranum rubrum | reverse complement strand
GTTCGACTGCCACGACTCGTCGAGGCTGAACAGCCGTTCCGTCACGCGCCACACACGGCCGTCAACGTCTTCGTGGTAGGTGTCGGGTGAGAACTCGAACGCCGCCGGCTCCCACGACCGCGGGCGGGTGTCCATGCCGCCGTCCGTGACGAGTTCGGGCTCGTCGTCGTACTGACCGACGCGCCGAAGGTCCGCGAGTACGTCGTTGAGGTCTTCGCGAGCGATGTCTTGGTCGTGACAGAACCGTCGAAGCTTGTTGCCCGCGTTCCCGGGCGTCGTCGGCGGTCGTACCCGAACAGCGAGAGGAGTCGCGACGCCTGCCGGAACGTGAGCTCGAAGTCGTACAATTCTTGATAGATGTGCTGCCCGTTCACGACGAACCGACACACCGGACACTCGACCTTCCCGCAGCGCGGTTTCTCCAACTCGCGGCCGCAGTTGGGGCAGTCGTCGCCCGCCAGGAGATGCGGGCAGCCTGTTTCGCTGTCGTCGTCCGTGTAGCAGTTCGGACAATCCGCGGCCGTCACTCCGCCGTCAGTCACGAGGTCAAACTGTTTCAGGTTCCGCGCACTCTCGTGGTCATACTCGACGAGCGCCTCTCGCGACTCGAACAGCCCGGCGCCGAACGGCCCGCAGTTGGGACAGACGTCGGTTGGTCCGTACTCGGGATGTGCACCGCGTACGGGCGTGACCCACCCACACGTTCGGCAGTACTTCTCTTCTCGCCCGCCGTCCGTGACGACCTCCTCCTCGCGCACGATCTCTTCGCAGTCGGGACACCCGACCACTGGATGCGCGTGCGTCGAGTCGGGGTCACTCGGCAGGACGCGCACCAGCTCAGTCCCGCAGTCGTGCTCTTCGTCGAGCGTCTCGCGCGTCTTTTGCCCGCCATCCGCTCGCGGCGAGGTCTCCTGTATCGTAAGGACGTTCTCGATGTTGGCTTCGTGAGCCCACTGTGGGTGGTTCTCGATGTATCTCTGGGTGAAGAACACGTGATTGACGCTTCCGGAGGGATCGATATGCAGTGTCGCGACAACCTCCTGGTCGGCGTCGATCGGCATGGCAAAGCGATCGACCGCGTTCGCCGTCGCCGAAAGCACCTCATCGGGCGACGTGATGAGCGTCTCTGCACGAGCACGGTCGACGTAGCGGATGGTCGTCGTCGACGCCGGCTTGACGATCTCGACGTCTACCGCGGCGAGGTCTTCGCCACCATCGGCGAGCAGCACCTCTGTGTCTTCCTTTGTTTGCCACTCTTCGACGACCAGTGCCGTCCGGACGAGCTCACGTGCGACCGCTCGCGCCTGGTCGGGTGAGAGCTGCGCGAGGCCCGAGACCTCCCATCCGTCGCCCATGTACCGGACGTCGAGGCCGACTGCATCTCGAGCGAGGCCGATGCCGATATCGACCTGTCCGCCATCGTGACGCGTCGAGAAACTGCCGCCGAAGCCGCCGTGGTCGGTCGCCTGTCCCTGTCCGCCAGCGTTGGCTTCAATTCGATCCTCGCCGAGCCGTTCGGTCCACTCGTCGGGGACCGTGACAGAGAGCGTCTCACCGAGAAAGCCCCCGTCTGCCAGCGTTGGCGTCGTTCCGGCGTCACACCACACACAGAGGCCGTTCCCCGCGCGGACGTAGTCGTTGTAGTCCTCACCACACTCGTCACAGAGCCACGTCCCACCATCGGCAACGAGTCGCTCGTCGGTCTCGGACTCTTTCTCAGGGGTCTCGACGGGGACCCACGTTGTGAGCGAACCGTAGGAGTTGTCCACCCCGATCTTCGAGCCAACGCGCTCGTCTGCAGAGAGGTGGTGGGTGACGCACTTCGGAGACCATTCGACTTCGTCGGCGACCGCACGCGTTGGGACGCCACCGAGGTCCGCAGTCTCACCGCGCGCATACAGCGTGCGCACCGCCTCGACCATTTCGTCGACGTCCTCCTCAGAAACGCTCGACCGCCCTGGTCGTCCCGTCATGCGGTGACCTCCTCGGACGTGGCGGTCTGTTGGGGCTGTGCGTGGCTGTCGGTAGTGAATTCGCTAAGGTGCATCTGTTCGAGGTCGAAAATATGGGCCGCGCGACGGCGCGCGCGGTCGCCGAGCGTCTGTTCGATTCGGGTCAGTTCCGCGTCAGTGTACGCCGACTTTCTCTCATCTTCATTAGAGAGAGTCACAAAATCTGACTGTTCTGAGCGCTTTGCGGGGTCTTTTTGGCTGTTGACGTTGTTGTAGGGCATGTCTGAGTGGTGGTTAACCAGACCCCCGGACGCGTCCGTGCCGTCAACACGGGCGCACTTTTTCGGGGTGTGCGCCAGCGCCCAGGAGTGGTCACTCAACCTATAATGCCCTCCTAACTTATACCTTTGCACGATACTATGCAAGAATAAGTAGAATGAACTATAGATGCACAATACTATCAGAACAAGTGAGAATCCGATGTTGCTAAACGAGAGCCGTGAGTGGCCTGGGGTGTGCGGCCCCGTGTTCCGTGGATGAACGAGGTTGATGACGCTATACTGGAGTTTTTCCAGGCTCTGAGAGCCCCAGGCACGGGTGCTGTAGCCATGACACCGGGTGGAGTTCACTACAACATCGTCGAGCGTGCTGGGGCATCCTCGAAGAGTAGAAGTACGTTTTCGCGCCGAATGTCCGATCTTGCTGATGCCGGACTTCTTGAGATAGTTGACGACGATAGGAGCTTCTACATCATCACTGACCTCGGAATAGGCTACCTCGAAGGGACCGTTGACCGTGATGAAATACCCGATCCGAGAGCGTAATCGACAGGCACGATTTTTAAGTCCGAGTCGACCTGTATTCTCGTTTAATTTTATCTTTATAGGAGTCAAGGTGCATGAACGATAATTCGAGACATCGGAGGACCAGCGCAATTCACTCGGAGAGATCGTCGTAGTAACGATCGGTGGCTGATCCGATCTCACACTCATAGATGACAGTCCCGGTGTTTGACAATAGTACGTCCGGGGGGATTTCCGGATGAACTTCTAAACCACCGATTAAGGGTGTTTCAATTCATGTTACTGTCGACACAGGCGATTTCCGGGAATTTCCGGATGTGCCGCAGTCTGTTGATTCCTCAATTGCCGGCTGTCGCAGTGGTTCCCTCATCACCACGGTTGTATCGCGTTGCCCGGCCAGTCCCCTTCCCCTGTATCAGGCCGTATTGTTCGAGACTCCGAAGATAATTCCGGCGCATCCGCTTGCTTTTCGGTTCCGAGACCCGACGCTCGTACTCGTTGTGCAGCGCTTCAGCCCGGACGGAACCCTCTTCGTCGATAATGTGCCAGAGGACGCGCTGGTGGGAACCGAGTTGCTCAACGACGCGGTCTCGAAGTCCTTGTCGGGCGTGGTCGGTCGTTTCCTCGACGAGCTCGGCAGTCACAGTTTCACCACGCGCATCGGCCTGGCGAACGGCTGATCGCAGCATAGCGATAGCGAACCGGGCGTCTCCTGCAGCACGGTCAGCGATGGTTTCGGTGGCCTCAATTGCTACTGATCCGGGTGCAAGACCGTGCTGGATACGCCCCCGGAGGATATCCTCCAATTGTGCCGACGTGTAGCCGCTCAGATTCAAATGCATTGTTCCCCGAAGCCGCGAGGCGACCCGCTGATCGACGTGTGCGAGAAGGTCAGTGGCATCGATACAGACGGCGATGACCGTCACGTTCGGCTGGTCGAGTAGACTCCACACCTGGCTGTCGTCCATCTGATCGGCCTCGTCGACGATAGCAACGAGTTGCTCATCACGGGCCGTAATTCGGTCGATATAGGCACTCACAGGTGCTGAGTCGGGAGACACATCGAGGGCGAGATTGGCGTCCCGACACAAGGCGTTCAGGTAGCGAGTCGGAGAGGAGTGCGAGATCGCGTTTGCCTCGGCGATGCGGACGCCAAAGGTCGACTCTTCAAGCCGGGAGCACGCGAATCGGGCAAGCGTTGTCTTCCCGGCCCCACTCGGTCCGTCGATGAGGACATGCTCGCCACGCTCACAATCGGTGAGGGGGTCGAGCGCTACCGAGAGCATATTGAGATACTGCTCGCGATGGTGGAGTTCCTGAGGGAGATATGCCTGTTTCAGCACGCGCGCGTCTTGAATCATCTATCTCCTCAGCGTGTCGCTGGAGAAGGATATAATCAGTCGCCAGAAGTACAGTGAAAGTGAAAGTAGACAACGAAATAGTCACTCAGTGAGAAAGCTGATCAAACGCCTCATCGTGGGCGTTCTTCCACCCACCCAGTCGCTTCTTGACAGTCGTCAGCGAGGGACGGTCCCGACGGCCCTCGCTCCAGGCTTCGTACTCGGCCGAACTGATGCGTTGTCGACGCTCGGAGATCGCGCGAGCGACCGCGGCGACGCAGTCATCACGGGTAAAATCGTATTCGTCTCGTGGGCCATTCGTTTCGACACCGGCCAGCTCACACGCCTTGCTCCACCGGATACGACTGATAATGAGCGGTCCGGAGGGATGGTTCTCATCACGATTGTCGCGATAATCGTGATACCGAAGCGGTCCATCCACTCGCTCGGAGACATTTCGAATAGCGGTCAAGACGTCGATGTCAGAGAACTCGGGGGATAGTGGCCGGGAAGAGTCCTCTTGAGACATAGAAGATAGTCCTCGTGGCTGGTATATGAATTGTTCCCTCAGCAATATCAATATTGAATAATTTGAACGACTATTATTTATTCCCCCATGAGGACAAAAATAGATTTCAATAAGCACTTTTTGATATATGCTTTATATTCCCTTTATACACTGGTTTTCAAATTAGATAATGGCTCAGATAGTCTTTTTAGTGGGAAGATGCCACTCATCGATGACACGGTACGAGAAGGTCTGGGAGGAATTGCCCTCCCTGTACACGAGATACCACGTTCCCCGTGGTAATAAAACTCCTCTCTCGCCCCCGTGTAGGGAAAAACAACATGAAATTCAAGCAACTGTTCACGGAAGACCGTGCCGTGAGCCCAGTCATCGGCGTCATCCTCATGGTGGCGATTACGGTGATCCTGGCGGCCGTCATCGGGACGTTCGTCCTCGGGCTCGGCGACCAGGTCTCCGAGAGCGCACCCCAAGCACAGTTCACGTTCGACTACGACGGCTCGAATTACGTCAACATCACTCACGACGGTGGTGACGCTATCGACGCTGGTGACCTGTCGATCTCGACCTCAACGACGATCGATGTTGGTAACAGCTCCGGGTTCTATGCCGGGTCGGCCGAATCCGTCGATTTGACTGACAGTAATGCGTTCAGTGACGGCGACGAAATCAGCGCCGGTTCGGTCATCAGCGTGAACGCGAGCGGTGGCTTCAGCGGTGAAACCATCCGTATCGTCTGGTCTAGCCCGAACAGCGACAAGACTGCCACCATCGGCCAGTTCGAGACCTCATGAACTTCAAAAACCTATTTACAGAAGACCGCGCTGTGAGCCCGGTCATCGGCGTCATCCTCATGGTGGCGATTACGGTGATTCTCGCGGCCGTCATCGGGACGTTCGTTCTCGGACTCGGTGATCAGGTCTCCGAGAGCGCACCGCAGGCGCAGTTCTCGTTCGACTTCACTACCACCGGCTCAACAGACATAATTAACGTCACTCATGATGGTGGCGACAGTGTTTCAGCCGACCAACTCAGCCTGAACGTCGACGGTACTGAAGTGTGGACAACAGACAGTACCACGTGGACAGAGGGGCCAAGTGTTTGGAGTAGCGACGTGGCCGCCGGAGACACGCTCGATCTCTCGACAACCGACGGAGCGGAAGATGGTGACGCGGTGCGCATCATCTGGTCATCGTCGAACTCCGACAAGACTGCGACTATTGGACAGGCCGAGTTCCAGTCGTAACTGACTGACCCACTTTTTTAGAGCCGCTCTCGAATCGCGAGCGCCCGCTTCTCGCCAACCCCCGACACAGATTGTAACTCCTCGACTGACGCGTCCCGCACCTCGCGAAGCGACGAGAACTCCTCGGCGACCGACCACGAGGTCGCCTCCCCGATCCCGCTGACGCGCTCGACCGACTCGCGAATCCGTTGCGCCTCGCGGTCGGCGACGACGTCAAGCCGCCGTTCGAGCTCGGCGAGGTCGATCTCCCCGCGCTCGTACTGCCGCTGAACGTACTCGACCGTTCCCTCTTCGACGGTTCGCCACTCGACGAACCGCTCGTAGCCCATCGCGACGAGCGCGAGCGCGACGATGGCGAAGCCAGCGAGCGACTCAGCAACCGTCATCGGCTCTTGTTCAGCACGTAGAAGCCCTTGCGCTGTCGGAGGTCGCCGTCGATGCGCCACTCTCTAAGCTTCCGTGACCACACGCTCTCGGGATACTCGTCGAGGTCGTCCTCGACCGCGGTGACCTCGCGCATCCCGCCCTCCTCGCGAAGGTCGGTCACGAGGTCCTCGTAGATCGTGCGTTCGAGGCGGCGCTCGCACTCGTCGACCGACGTGATACCGAACCGGAACAGGTCATCGGCGAACTGCCGCTCGACTGACGGCGCACACTCCCCGCGCTCGAAGAGATCGCGAGCGGTCGCGATAATTGCTTCAGTGAGTGCGTCGGGGTCGGTGTGCGCGACGGTCGTCGTGTTGACCTCGGCGTAGTACACCGGGCTTCCCGAGGCGTCTTCGAACTCGTACGCACCGACCAGAACGCGCGAGGCGGTCGCGACCTCGCTCTCGATGAGCGACGCTCGATACCGCGCTCGCTGCAGGAGTTCGTACGAAACGCGCGTGATGACACCCGCGAAGACGGCGACGAGACCGGCGAGGAGGACGTTGCTCCCCGTGAAATTGAGCGCGAGGAAGTACGCGAGCACGACCACGCCGAGCGGGACGGCGCGGCCGAACAGCGCCACCCGAACGGCTCGTCGGGAGAGGGTCTCCCGAATCGCGGCGCGAACCTCGGGCCATGCCTCGCGCGTCTGCAGGACGACCGCCGAGACGGCGACCAGGACGACGCCGATGACGGCGGCCTGGATTTCCAGCGACCCGCTCGCGAACGCCGAGATAACGACGCCGAGTTTCCCGTTCGCCAGCGCGACCGCCGCGTACGCGACCACAATCGGGACGAGCGCCGCCGCCAGGAGCATCGACCCACGCTCAACCGTGAGGTACGCCAGCGTCGTCCGGTCGTACCAGTGACCGCGACCGATGTGTTTCAGGCGCTTGATGAATCGCTGTCCGAGCTCGTACGCGAGGACGAGTGAGACGAGGCCGGCAGCGATGAAGCCGACTATCGCGCCGATCTCCTCGAAGCCCGCCGCTCGGAAGACGACAAACGGGATGACGCCCATCGCCCACACGACGAGGGCCGTGAGGAGTGCGACGACGCCCGCCGACGTGTGCGAGTAGATGATGCGCGTCGAGACGTCCTCGGGGACGCGCGGTGCGAGGTAGTAGATGAGCGCCGCCGAGAGCAACAGGAGCGCACCCGTGACGAACCAGAGTTCGTACGCGAGCGTCGACAACTCAATGACGAGCGTGACGGCGAGCGCGTACAGGACGTCGCCGAACGGGAAGAGTGCAAGGAGGTCCAGCCCCGTCGTGAGGAGCGTCATCGTCGCGTCGACCGCCTGTTCAGCCACCCACTGCAGGGTAATCGGGCCGCCCTCGACCGTGAACAGCGTCTCGAACCAGTAACTCGACTGCACCGCGACCGCACCGAGGACGATGATGACGAGCGCCTCCTCGACGAGGTAGATCGACAAGCGCGGGACGTCCTCGACGAGGCCACGCCACGCGAGGCCGAGCGCGGCCCGGACCTCGGAGACCGCCGACCACACGGTCGCGCGCTCCTGGTCCGGTGCCGGGGCGTCAGCGTCGAACAGCGCCCGGATCTGCGTGCGCATCGCCGCTAAGTCGTCTGGTGAGTCGATGCGGAGCGTCTTGGGAGAGGCGTCCTCCCGTTGACCGAGGAGCGCCCGTTTGTGCCGCTCGCGATCCTCGGGGAGGCCGATGAACTGTTGTCGGTAGGCGAGCGCGGCGAGGATGACCGCGAAGATCGCGAGGAGTCCGAGCGCGAGTGCCGTCTGTGCCGGTCCGACGCCGCCCGCCGAGACGTCGATTTGGAGTGGTAGTTCAGTCTGCATTTTCGATGTCCTCCATAGCCTGCTCGATTTCTCTGAATCTGTCAGACTGTCTGAGGTGATTGACCAGCGATGTCGCAACCAGCAAGAACACGCCGAAGCCGATGTATTCGACGTGAGACGGGTTGCCAGCGACCCATTTTGGTATCCATCCGGCTTTCTGCACGCCGGTCGCGATGAGCGCGCCTGCTACGCCGTGGACGAACCAAGAGAGACGGTTTCCGAGCGCACTGATAGCGGCGGCTTTGACGTCCTCTTTCTGTTCGGTTGTTAGTCCAGAGTCTCCTGTCTGAGTCACCGAACCACCTCCACGGTCTCGACGTGCCCGTCGACGTCGACGAGGAGTGTCCCCGGATGTTCTGTCACTGGCGGTTCGTTCTGTAGCGGCACGCCCGTGAGAAAGTCCATCTCCCAGAGTCGGTACTCCCCCGGGTCGAGATGTATCATCGGAACCTGTTGGAGTCGGCGCTCGTCTTGCACGTGGTAGAATCGAATCGGTGGATTCGCCGTGATGTACCGCTCGGCGCTCGTCTCGCGGATGAACAGCGTTACAGAAACGCTGTCTCCGGCCTCAACTCGTCTCGGAACGACGACACGGGTGATGTCATACGCGCCGTCCGGTTCGGGAGTCTCGGTCGACGTCGCCTCGTCGTCGCTGTCCATTGTACTGCACCCGGCGAGGGAGGTCGCGACACCGACCGCGCCCGCGAGGACCGCACGGCGTGAGAGTCGGGTCACGACCCCCGCCCCTCCTGCACGTCGCGCACGGTCGTCTCGGCTTCGGCGACCGGGTCGTGCTCGATGAGCGCCCGTTCAATCGAGTCACCCATCATCTCGAGCAGCGGGAAGTCGAACTTCTCGGTCGACTTCTGTGCGATCTGCAGCCACTGGTTGAGGATGTACCGCGTCTCGTCGGGCTGTCCCCGCTGGTCGCAGTAATCAGACTCGCGGACGTCACGGACGAACTGCAGGATGTACTCGCCCCACACGTCGGGGTCGTCGAGGTTCTGGCGTTGCGTGTCGAGTTCGACCATGAGTTCGTCAAGGTCGAGACCGTCGAGGCGGACGTCGGGGTCGCGCGTGAGCTCGGCACCGACGAGGTCGAAGCTCACGAGATCGTCGTCCGACCAGTCCAGGGCGTCGACGAACTCGTCGGAAGGCTCGTCGAGTGAGACCGTGTCGACGTCGTCGACGAGGTCGTCGCGATGGGCGACCCGTGCCGATTCGATGCTCGTCGACCCGTCGGGGCCACCGTCCGAGGCCGTCCGCTCGACGACACCGACGTAGCCGTGCTGGTCCATCGCCTGCAGGCGGTCACGGACCAGTTTCTCGGGTAAGAGGAGTTCCTGTAGGCGCACCATGCCGTCGAACACTGTCTCACCGAGCGTGTCGCGCATCGCCCGCGCGACGTGGTCGTCGGGCACGATGTCCTGCCAGTCTTTGTTTTGGAGGACCCGCTTGCGCTCTTCGTGTTGGAGCTCGCGGTATCGGTCGTCGAGGTCCGCCGCGTCGGCTTTGAGCGACTCCTGTCGATTTCGGTACCGGAGGTCGTCGCGTCGCGACCAGATGTGCCACGCGACGATAGAGATCGTCACCAGGAGTGCGCCCGGCCCGCCGAACCCGAGGAGGATGAGCCACGTCGATGTGAACCCACCCGACAGCGCCGCCAGCGGGTCTTTCTGCAGCTTGAGGAGGTTAATCGCCTGTTGGGTCCGTGTTTCGAGGTCGGCGTCCTCGCCGTAGACGCCGCGGACACCGCTCGCGAACGCCGACCAGTTCTCCGCGGCCTGTCGACGCTCCTCGAGCGTTCCGCCCTTGAGGTGTGCGTACTCGCTCGCGTCCGTGACGCGCACGATAGCCGTGTAGCGGTCTCGAACCGTCTGGGTCGTCGTCGAGTTGTTGACCTCGCGCGTGACTTCGCGTTCGGTCTCGAAGTAGACGGTGAACGTCCCCGTGTTGTTCGAGGCGTCGAACCGATACACGTCGAATCGGTCGTCGTAGGTCAGCTTTCCGGCGTCTTCCTCGATGCCGAACCCGACGACGTCGGCGCTGTCAAAGTTCTGTGGCTTGAGGGTGGCTGTTCGCGAGCCGATGGTGTACATCGTCGTCCCGTTCGTCGAGGACTGCTCGACCGAGCCCTCGACGTAGTCCGGTTGGGAGACCGCGAGCGTTGCGTCCTGTGTCGCCGTTTGTGCGACCGCCGAGCCTGCGGCGACGAGGCCGAAGGTAGCCGCGGAGATGAGGGTAAAGACGGCGAGAAGGATACCGATACGCGTGCGCGTGCGTGAGGTGTCGATGTTCATGAGTTACTGTCTCCGTTCTGCAATGGATAGCTCGTCGGGTCGATACGGCCGCTCTCGCGTTCTTTGCGTGGCCGGAACCCGGCCTCGGCGAGGTCGCTGTGTGTCTTCGTGATGTCGGCGACGATCTCCTCGCGTTCCTTCTGTGCCTCGCCCTTCCAGTAGTCACGCCGCTCTTCGAGTGCCGAGACCTTGTCGCGGAGCTCGGCGTTGCGGTCGTGGACCTTGTCGGTCGTCCGCACCAGGCGTCGGTACTGTTCTTTGTCGGCGAGGTCCGGCGGGACGGTGTAGATGTCCGACTCCCGTCCGTACGGATCGAGTTCGAGGCCGCCGGTCTGTGCGACGACGACCTTGCCGGTCGCCGTCTCCGCGACACCACTCACAGCATCCTCGACGCGAATCTTCGCGGGTGAGTCGGGGTCCCGGCCCTCCTTCGCGAACGCCTGGTGAAAGTCCTCGTCGAGGTCCGACAGCGTGAGCGGCGAGCCACGCATCCCGAGCCAGTCGAATCCCTTGAGCGGCTGGAACACGTCGTTACCGTTGCTGTCCGTCGAGTGTGCGCCGTAGAACGAGGTCGGCTCCCCGTCGATGACGAGGTCGAGGCGGTCGACGCTACGGAGTTTCGACCGCATCCACGACGCGCCCGCGAAGAAGAGTGTCGGCGTCGCGACCATCGCGACGAGCCCGCGTTTGACCCACACCGAGCCGTACAGGCCCGGAAGGTACGTCTTCGAGTACGCGGCGAGGAGTCCGAGGACGATGAAGCCGAGGAACGACAGCGAGAGGAACACTCGCTTGCGCGAGGCGAACCGCTCGGTGAGCGTCGGCTTCGTCTGGTCCCGCCACGAGGTCGGGTCCGCGGTCTCCTCGAGGTCGACCTCGTCGGGGTTGCGGTACCGCGAGGGATTCGAGACGACGTCGTACGCGTTCTTGATTCGTTCAAACATCGGTGAGAGTCATCTGGTCGGGGTCTGGTTCGACCGCGTACTCGCGGTCGTCGTCCACCTCGGTGAGTAACACGCCGATGCCGTCGATGACAGTCGCCGTGACCTCCTGCCCCTGTGCGAGCGGACAGGCCGTGTCGTCGAGGAGGTCGCGTCCGAGGTAGAGCTGTGCGCCGTTGCCGTTCGGGGTGAGCGGTCGCTGTTGCTCTCCCGTCATGGTCTGTGTGTGAACATCTATTGAGTGTCGAGTGTGTCTCTGTTGAGTCGGTGCGAAAAGGGGGAGTCAGTGGTGAGAGGCGGTGGTCGGTCGGTGTCGAACATGGTTATCTCGTCTTCCGGTGGTCCGCGTACTCTTCGACGAGCGCGTCAGCGAGGCCGTCGAGGCCGACCGCGTGGTACTGGTCGCCGAACATCGATTCGAGGTTCCGCTCACTCGCCGACCCGAAGCCGAAGCCGACGACCGAGAGGTCGCGGGCGCGAAGGTCCGAAACCGTGTCGCGGGCTTCCTCGACAGCCGAGTCGTACGCGCCCTTGTCTCGGGAAACGACCGACGGCCGGCCATCCGTGATGACGACGAGGAGTTTCTCGCGGGCGTGAGTCTGTCGGAGCATCACGCCGCACTCCCACATCCCCGCCGCGATGGGGTCGCCACCCGCCGGCTGCACGCCGTCGAGGTGTTCCCATCGGAATCGCTCGAACGGCGCCGTGAGGATGCGAACCTTCGCGCCGTCGTTGACGTGCCACGCGTTCGCGACGATGTCGCCTCCCAACTCTTGCACCGCGAAGAGGAACGCCCCGACGGCGGCCTTCGCTTCAAGTTCGCTCCCGCTCATCGACCCTGACATGTCGAGTGAGACGCCGACCGCGAGGTCGCCGCCGGGTTTCTCGCTCCGGCGACGGTAGTAGTCACGAACCGTGGTGTCGCCCGCGAGCCGGCGTGTGATAGCCCGCATATCGAGGACGTCGCCCTCGCGGTCGGTCGTGTCTCGCTCTTCGGTCGCGACATCGGCGAGCGCCTCCTGCACGTGGTCTGCGACACCCGTCTGTCGAAGGTGCTCGCGCACGGCCGCGTGATGTGCGTCGCGGTCGTACGCCTCGATACGCTCGTCGCGAGCAGCGAGGTCGTCGTCGAGTTCGGCCGACCACTCGACTGACTCTTCGGAGTCGTCGGGGTCGTCATCGACCGGCACGCCCTCGTCGACGACACCGTCACTCGCGCCGTGGCCGACGATCTCCGCGAGGAGCACGACGTCCTCCTCACCCTCGTCAAACTCCCCGTCTTCGAACTCCGGGTCAAAGAGCCAACCCGCGGCCGCGTCGACGTCGTCGGTGAGTGCCTGCATCACGCGGCTCCCGCGTGTGCGCGTACGCGACTCAACCCGTCGACGATGACAGCCTCGACCTCGTCCGCGGCGAGGTCGCCGTAGTGAGGCCGGAGAACCGCACTCCTGGCGGCGCGAACCACGGGGTCAGGGCGGTCGGACTGGCGGTACGCCGCGGCCGTCCGCGCCCATTCGAGGAGCGTCGACGTCGCGATACCCTTCTTCACGGGGCTGGTCTCGTCTTCAAGCGCGAGCTCGCGGACGTCGTTCGCGATGCGGACCAGGCCGTGAGCGACCTCGTCGGCGACGGGCGTCCGGTCTGCGACGAGTGATGCCTCGCGGTCGACGTCGACCATGCCGAGGAAGGGGACTTCCCACGTGTTTCCGTGGCGGCGCTTCTCTGCGGGGTCGATGGGATAGGTCTCGTACTCCGAGCCCTCGTTCATCGTCGCGACAGTGATGAGGTTCTGCGGGTCGCCCTCGATGACCTCACCGCCACGCAGTTGGAGCGTCGCCTGTGCGCGGTGGTCGAGGACGGACTGCAGCGACGCCTTCCGGGCGAAAGGTGCGCGGTTGACCTCGTCGAGGACGACCACCACGGGGCGGACCTGAGAGCACAGAAGCGCCTTGACGCCCGGGCCGTCGACCCACACCGACTCGCCACCGATGATGTGCGGGCTCCCGAAGATTTCGGAATCGCGCATGGCGCTCGTGAACTGGATCGTGATGAGCGGCCACTGTCGCTCGGCAGCGATGGACGTCGCGAGCGTCGTCTTCCCCGTCCCCGGCGGACCGGTGAGTCGGAATCGCGGCAGCTGTCCCGTGGCGTCGCGGTTGTCGATGAGCGCCTCGATGTCCGAGCGCTCGCCGTCGGTCTCGACGTAGCCCCCGGCGTCGGCCTCTGGGACCCACGTCTCCCACGCATACTCGCGGTCGCCGAAGACCGGCATCTCGGATGCTGTATCTGTATCTTGATTCTGTATACCGTATACGTATCCGCTCCCCGACGGCGCGGTCTGGCGTGTGATGAGCGAGTTCGCGTCTTCGGCGGCGGCCTTGAGGTACCGTCGAGCGGTCGAGCCGGTCACGCCGACGTGCTCGGCGATCTCGCCCGCGCGCGTGGCCCCGTCGCGGATGGCGTCTTGGATGTCGTCGTCTTTCATCTGTGTCTAAGAAGTGGGTGAATCTGCACACTGTGCACTCGTTGTGCACACGATTCGGCCGGTGATGCACTCTACCGGCCCGATTTCTGTCCGTGGTTTGGGGAGACCCCGAACGATTCTGAGGATTCCAGACGCGCGCGTGTTATAGAGAGTAGCGGGTACGATATTTTTCCAGGCTAACGAACTAACAGCCGCGCGCGGTCGCTGTCATGCGATTATGATTTGGCACTGTTAGTTCGTCGGTCGATAATGTCGGATACCCACCCGTGAATCGAACTCGTGCCGTAGGGGTTGCCCGTGTCGGGGTTGTTGGGTATCTCAGACTGGATGGTGCGGATAGATTGCCCGTTTCGAGCCCTCCGGCGGGCTTCCTCGCGGTGGTACTCGATGGGTTCTTTCTGCGTCGGGCCGTCATCTTCTTGTTCCTTCTCGAACTCTTCGAGCGTCGGGACGTCGAGGTTTTGAGGCACCGAGAGGTCCCACTGTGGCATCCGTAGCTCTTCGTGCTCGACGTACTTCGCGCGGGCGTGCCACCCGGTCGCGTCGACGTCAGCGTCGTGGTGGTGGTGCGACGGCGGCGCGTACTGGAACGGCGAGAGGAACTCGATACGCCGCTCCTCGACGGCTGGTTCGACCATCCCGACGATACCCGCGGTTCCGGTCTTCTCGGAGATGGTGCTTCGAAACGCCTTCCAGCGGTCGTTACTGGTCCACGAGAAGATGTTTTTGAACGACTTGTTGTCGCCGTCGTACACGACGTAGCGGTTGAACATCTCTCGGACGGCGATGTGGAGGTCTGAGGGGTGCTGTGTGTCGCCGACGACAGTCGTTCGGATGTGGCGGTTCTTTCTGAGGAGCCGCCACACGCGGTACGAGACGGCCTCCTGAATCGCCGCCGCGCGGCCATCGTCCGCGTCACGCTTCGAGTGCGGAACAATCTCCCACAACTCGCGGGCCAACACCGCGAGTGGCGGGTAGTAGTGGTTGCTCCGGCGAAGCGACCACACGCGGTCGAACAGATACGCGACCGTGATGAGTTGCGCCACTTCCGACCGGCACAACGACTGCGAGAAGACCGTGACCGTCTCAGTCGAGTGGAAAATGTCGTCCCAGTCGATTGTGTAGTCGTCCTGGTGGGTGCGGATGAACCCCTCGTTGTGCAGTGACCGGAGGACGCTGAGCGCGTTCCGTTTATGCTTGTCCGACAGCTCGTCACGCCGAAGTATCTCCTCTCCGAGGTCGGCGAGTCGCCAGTCGTTTTGTTGGCGGTCGACCGTTTCGTAGACGTCGCGGATGGTCTGCTCCTGTTGCGTCGACAGTCGTGACGAGATGAGCGCGACCATGAGTGGCTTCGACAGCGACGACGCCGGGATGGTGAACGGTTGCGGCACGAACTCCTCGGCTTCCGTGTCGAAGGGGAGTTCCATCCCGTTCAGTTCCGGCGTCATCGGGACGAGGACCTCAACATCTGGGTCGTACGCCTCGTCGTCGAGGAAGTCAGCCGAGAGGCCCATCTCCTCGCGGGCCTCGCGAAGTGCGTCCTGTTGCTGTGGGATGTCGTACGTCGGGACGTTCTCGCCTTCGCCGAGGCCGACGAGGTCGATGCACTTCATCTCCTCGCCGTTGAAATTCCGTCGGTACAGGTCTTCGAACTCCCGCTCGGCCCCGGTCGACTTGCCCGACCCCGTACCACCCGAGTGCAGCGTCTTTAGCGGGCCGGCCTCCTCGGTGACCGCCCGCACGGGGTCACCGATGTTCATCTCGTAGTCCTGCAGATGCTCCCCGAGTTTCACGGAGAACCCCATCCCGTCGACGCGATTCGTCAGACCGTCATCCGTAATCGAGTGGTGCGCCGTGATGGACTCCGCGGAGTCAAGGGCGCGCCGGATGACACGGCGGGCGTCTCGGACCTCGGACGTGACGCCGTTCGTCTCGGTTGACAGTCGACCGCCCGGAGAAAGGTCGTCGCGAGCGACCTGTTGGAGGATGTGGTCGGTTCGGTCTCGGAACTGTTTGAGTTCCGACCAGTACCACGCCGCCGAGTCTTTCTTCGAAAGCTTCCGGTGGTACGTCGACATCGGTTCCGCGTCGTCGAGTTCCGAGAGCAGCGGGAGAATGACATCGCGAAGAAGGGTTCCGGCGCGGTGGTACTCGGCGGTCGCGATAGCCTTGTTCGCGTCTTCGACGGACGCTTTGAGCCGCTGTTTCGTCTGGTACTGTCGTTCTCGCTTCGTCCGCGACTGGACGTGCTCACCGTACCGCCGTTTCTCCGTACTCATGCTGTTGCCTCTCTTGTTTTCTGGTCGTCCTCGACGCCCTCGACGTCCTCTTTCCGAAGCTCGACGAGCGCCTCCTTGAGCTTCCGTCGGACGCGACGGCCGGTTTCGAGCCACTCCTCGCGAGCGTCGAGGAGGACCCGCGGCTCACCCGAGTGACCGAGTTGGTATTCGGTGATGCCCTTCTCAAGCGACTCCGCACGTCGGACGGACGGCGGGAGCGTCCCGCGCTTGAGACAACAATACGGGTCGCCGCACGTACACATCGGCTCTTCGCGCTCGCGAGCGTCGAACCGAGTTTTCTCGGTCTTGAGGTACTCGATGAGATGATGCTTGTACGCCTCGGCCTGCATGAGTCGGTCCATGTCCGTCGCGACCTCGTCGGAGATGACCGACGCGGCCTCGATGTTCTCGGCGCGCTCGACCTCGATCCAGTCGAGGATGTGCTTCGACAGCGTCTCGATGTCTGACTGTAGTCGTTCGTACATGTATTAGAGGTAGTCCGCGAGTGGCCCGTCGACGGCGATGCCGACGACGATGACCAGCGCGATGAACGCGCCCGTGAGCATCAGTGCGAGGCTCCCCGTTTGCAGGAGGACAATCATCATCGAGATGATGATGAGGCCGTACACGACGTTCCGAGCGGCGACGAACCGCTCGTACCATCGTTTCGTCTTCTCGGGCGCTCGCCACGCCGCGACGAGTCCGAGGAGGACCGCCCCGACGACGAGCGCGAGTGCTGTGGCTGACATGGTTACATCCGGTGTTTCAGGTAATTATCGAGGCGGTACAACGTGAGATACAGAAGATAGGCGGAGACAGCGACGATGCCGAAACCGACGAGGAACGTCAACGTGGTGCTCGCGTAGTAGAACAAGAGGGCCGCGACAGCGAGGAGCACGACGAAGATGACGCCACGGAGTGACGTCGGCAGAAGTTCACCGCTCATGACGCACCCCCGAACAGGCCGTTGATGTCCTCGAAGAACCGACTCGGGATGGTTTCGAGCTCACTCCATACGGAGCGCCCGGTCGAGGCGTAGTCAGTCCCCGACTGGAAGCGGACGGGCGGCGCGTCGGCGGACCGGGAGAGGACGTACATCTTGTCGTCGATTCCCTGTTTCTCGTACGTACACACGGGTGCTGTGTCGGAGTTCCCACACTGCGGGACGGCGAGCCAGCGTTGCTCGCCCTGTGCGGGCTCGGCGTCGTACTGGATGGTCGGCGTCGCCTCGTCGGTCACGTTGATGGGATAGCTTGAGTTTTCGAGTTGGCCGTCGGGGATGTAGCGCCACTCGGTCGCCGTCGCGCCGATCTCCGGCGGCTCGTAGCCCGTGGTGTTCGCGACCGACTCTTTCGCCTTCCCACGGCCCCAGAAGATGAAGCTCGCGGCCGCCGGCACCTCGAACACCGCGTCGGTCTTCCCTGTGAGGCGCACAGTCACGGCCGTGTACCGGCCGTCCGCTGTGGGGCGCATGTCGGCCGTCACGTCGCTGTTCTCGGCTTCTCTGCCCTCGTAGGTCACTGGATACCAGTATTCGCTCGGGACGTAGAACCGCACCGTGCGCGGGATGGACTCGTTGTACTCGACACGCAGGTATCTCGAGTCCATATCGAGATGGAACCCGTCGAGGCCGACGTCGTCGTGTGACTCGGCGACCGTCAGTTTGAGTGCCGGCGCGTCGACGCTCGTCGAGGCCACGCCCGTGCGCTCGTAATCGTCGATAGTGTCCTGGTCGGTGAGCGAGTGCGAGGCGTCGACCGTCACGACGTCGTCCGCCCGGGCGACCGACGCGACCGGCGAGAGGGTCGCGACCAGGAGGACGAGGGCGGCGAGGAGTCGATAGGTCACGGGTTGAACCTCCAAAAGTTGCGCGAGTAGACGTCCCGCACGTACGCGCGAACGTTATCCGAGATGAGCGTCGCGAGGAGCGACCCTGCGATGACGCCGCCGATGACGCCCATCTGTGCGAGCACGTACGCGATGATGACGATGACGAGCGTGATGAGCGACCACCACAGCACGTCGAGGAGGCCGCCCGACACGAGGTTGCGGACCCACCGGACGGCCGAGCGAGGGATTGGAGTCCAGACCATCGTCAGCCTCTCACCGACGCCCACAGGAGTCGGAGCGCCCCGACGAGGAACGTCACCGCGAAGAGGACGAGGAAGACGGCCGTCGCCCCGAACGACAAGAGTGCCGAGAGGTACGCGAGCGTCGCGAGGATGACGGACCAAACCATTTGCTCGCGAGGAGTCCCGGCCCCGAACGACGCCATGAGCCCCTGTGCCGCGAACGTGACGGGGTCGTCACGCCAGTCGGCCGTGACGCGTTCGCTCACGACGGCCGCACCTCCTCGGGAGCGTCGATGTGGCCGAGATACCGCGAGGCCATGCGGTGTTCGAGTGCGCTGTCGATGTCCTCGTCGTCCTCTGCGTACTCAGTCACGAACCGCGAGAGTTCGTCGCTCGCTTCGCGGGCCGCGAAGTCGTGCAGCACGACTGTGTGGTCGACGTCGCGGTCGGTCGCCTCGACGACCGAGGAGTTCGCGAACTCCCCGCCCGAAACGTCCGCGACGAGGTATCTGGTCTGTGTGGTGTCGCCAATCTGAAAGTCGAGTTGTATCACGTTGTACTCCGATCCGTTGCCGGTAAACCGCTGGTTCGCGTACGATTCGAGTGTGTCCGAGTTGTCGTTGAACGTCTCCGCGAAGGCGGCGGCCGCGTCGGTCGCGGCGCTCTCTTCGTCGTCGCCAGAGTCGAGTGCTGTCGAGGCGCTGTAGGTCGCGCGGTCGACCTGTGCGTCGAGCGACGTCGCGATCTGGTCGTTACAGTCCGACAGGGTCGTCTCGTCGAACGGGACGATACAAGAGAGGCCGCCTGGTGCGCCGTCGTCCTCGTCGTTCGTGAAATCGTCCCAGAACGAACTGTCGTCTTCTTGTGCGACGACACCGCCGGAGACGGTCGCCGTCACGAGGATGACGGCGATGAGTATGTGTCTGAGCATGAGTGGTATGGCCCGGAGCCGGACTTGAACCGACGTACCATCCGGGCTCGAAAGCGGGGTAGGGGTGTGTTGGGTAGTGAGCGAGCGTTACGCGTACGGGAGTGGCCGGAAGGAGCCGTCACCGAACAGCCACCAGGAGACGTTCATCGACCACCACGTGAACGGCTCCTCGATGGTCGAGTCGGGGACCGGCCCCTCCGTGTTGACGAGGAGCTGCCACACGACGTCGATAAGCTTGAGTGCGACTGCGAACGGCAGCCACACGAACGCCAGCGCGAGCGTCGCGACGACGAACCAGATCGTGCCGACGATGATGCGCGCGAGCGCGTCCATCCGGTACTTACCGAGCATCTTACGCCTCGAAGGAAGCGCCACCGACCGGCGGCGACCACGCATCGAACGCGAGGTTGTACAGGTCGAAGCCACTCACGTCGTAGCCTTCGAGCATCGATTTCGCGTTCGAGTAGCCGATGTTCTTGTTCCCGGTCGCGACGATGTCGACCGCTTCGGTGTCCTCGACGAGCTCGCCAGCGTTGTGAACCGTCACGGTCGAGCCGTCCGAAGAGACGACCGCGTAGGTGTCCTCGTCGGTGTCGACCCACGACACGTCAGCCTCTTCCGAGAAGACAGGGACGGTCTCGTCGTCCATCTCAACGGAGGCCATCGGGAGCCACTCTCCCGACGAGGCGTCCGTTTGTGCCTCCTCGAACGCGTCCTGCGTGTCAGAATCGGAGAACGTGACGACGACCTCGCTCGTGTTCTGGTTGACGTCGGTCGTTTGCTCGACCATCACGGGGTCGACCAGGTCCGAATCGCCCGTTAGCGTGTCGAGCGATGCGAATGAAGCGCCGAAGCCGTAGGACGCGAAGGACGTCGTGTCCTCGTCGTCAGCCTCGGCGGAGGTCTGGTAAACCCAGGCCATCTCGTTTCCGTTCGCGAACGTGTAGTTCGCCGTCGACGTATCCGGCGAGGACAGCGTCGTGTCGTTCTCGAACGTCACGTTCAGCGTGACGTTCTCGCCCGCGCCGGCTTCGAGCGTGGAGTAATCCGAGCCGTCGTCAGCGAGGGAGACGTTGAAGTACGACATGCCGCTCGATGCGTTGTGATAGTATTCATCGGGCGTCGCCGAGTAGACTGTCCGGCCGTTCTGCTCGAGGAGGACTTTGGAATTATTCGAGTCCGCAGACCAGCTCAGGTTTGCGGTACCGGTGCCGTTGTAGACGTGTGAGCCACCGTCCGTGATGTCGGTTTCATGCGCCGTTTCGGTTGTTTCGGTGTCGAGACTGGGTGCCGCGGCCATTGCGCCGAACGTGCCGGCCATGAGGACGGCGAGGACGGCGAAGACCGCGAGCAGTCGCTTCGTGGTTGTGTTGTTGAACATCTAAGATGTCAGAAGTCGTTTGTTGGTTAGAACGCTGTGCAGTGTTGGTTAAGACCGAGTCCGAGGCGGTGGGACAACCGGCGGCGGCACGCCTCCTGACTGCCATCGGATGCGTACGATACGCTCGCGTTCAGTATCGATTGCCTGGTGCATCGTCACTGTCACTCTCCCATCCCACCGTCTCCGGGGTCGATGTCGAGATTTTCGTCTGCGCCGTACAAGAGCGGATAGACGTAGCGCCGAAGGCTTGCCTCGTACGAGAACGCCGAGACGCTGTCACGCCACCAGTCCGACCGACCGTCTGCACCGGCCATCACCCACGGCACCGACAGCGAGCGGACGTGAATCGCCTCGTTCCAGCCGTTGTCGAACCAGGCTTCGAGCGTCGCGTCGTCGAGATGCTTGAGGTCGACGCTCACGCCGCTCTCAACTGTCTGATAGTAGTGGTGCCACGGATCGACGACGTGCAAGAGCGGGTGCGATCCCGAGTTGGCGTCGACCGGCGGCGTCGCCGACCACCCGCGGAGCCAGTGGTACGCCGAGTACGAGACGTCGATGAGCGAGTCCGTCTCCTCATCGACGCGCACATACACGGGCTCGTGGTCGCCGAAGTGCGAATCGTAGCCGAGTGCGACGCCCCGCTGAAAATCGTACGACGCCCAGTATACACACATCGTGTAATCGAACTCCGGCGACCGCGCGACGTAGCCGTACAGTGCGTTCGGCGTGTTGCTTCCGAGGTCGCGCGTGACGAGATACGGCTTGTACTGGTCGAGAAGTTCGGCGTCGTACTCTCGCGTGACGTGAGACGGCGTGTCGTCGGCGACCGCCGAAACCGCCGCCGCGACGCTAGTCGCTCCGACGACGAGGCCGGCGCTGAGTCCGGTTGGTGTCGCGACGCGATGTAGGTACTCACGACGCGAGATGGACGTCACGGCGACGCCACCACCGTCATGCCCGGCATCCACTGTGTGAGCACACGGACGATGCTGGACCCGCTGTACGCTCTGTTCGCCAAGTCCCGGGCGACCGCGCGGTCGTTCCGGACGTCCTCCTGGTCTTCGTCGGTCGTCGTCAGCGAGGTCGCGTTCTCGGCGTTGACAAGTCCGGCCCGCGTTTCGGTCACGCCCGCGTTCGGCATCCGGGCCGAGGTGTTCATCATGTAGCCGCGGAACGACTCGGACTCGTTTTCAAGGGAGGGTTGCGCCTCGAGCATCAACGCTCCGACCCCCGCAACCACGGGTGTCGACATCGACGTCCCCGAGAGCGTCGCGTTCCGCCGGATGCCGTTATCGGTGAGCGTCGCGGCCGTGACGTTCATGCCGGGCGCGGCCACGTCGGGCGCTTCGTCGACCGTCACGCCGTTCGAGGCGTCGAGGCCGTTATCCGGCCCGACTTCACCGAAGTACGATACTTTCGCCGTCGTCGAGTTGTTCGTCGACGTTGCTTGCACCGCGATCACGCCGGGGGCGTCCGCGGGCGAGGAGATGTACCGCGTCAAGGGCGCGGTCGGGCTCGACTTGGAGTTGCCTGCAGCGACGATGACGGCTGTTCCACCGTTCGCGAGGAACTCGTCGATCTCCGCGGCGATTGTCGGGTTGTACATCGGACTGCCGAGCGACATCGAGATGATGTCGGCGTTCTCGGCTTGGGCGTGCTCGATACCTTCGACGATGTCCTGCGTGCTCCCTGAGCCCTCGTCAGAGAGGGCCTTGATGGGGATGACGGTCGCTCCCGGGGCGACGCCCTCGTACGCTTCGCCCTCGGTCGTGTTGTCCGGATCCGCGGCAATCGCGCCCGCGACCCACGACCCGTGTCCGTTACCGTCACGGACGGCGTCGAGGCCCGTCTCGTTCGTGATGGTGTTCTTCGGAGCGGCGAGTCGGTCACCGTACAGCGGGTCGCCGGTCATGTTCTCGGCGTTCAGCCCCGAGTCGATGACCGCGACCCGGACGCCAGAGCCGTTGACCGAGAGTCCGTCAGCGCCGACCGCGGCCTTGACGTCGGCCATGCTCGACTTCTCGGTGTCCTCCGAGTAGGCGAGTCCGTCGCCCGAGAAGTCGTCGTACGTCGCGTCGGTCGACATCGCCGCGGCCACACGCGCGTACGTGGGTCGTTCATACTCGTCGGCCGTGTCGAGCACGGAGATCGGCTCGGCGTACCCGACCTGCGTGTTCAGCGCCATGTGCTCGACGTAGCTCTCGGACGCGAGCCCGTCACCGTAGCCGAGCGTCCGCTGTAGGCGTGTGAGGCCGAGGTCCGACAGCGAGGCCGCGACGAGTGCGCGGTTCGACTCGTTATCCCACGCGATGATGTCGCGGTCGGTGTTCCCCTCGGCCCACGTGGCGAGGGAGTTGTTCTTGCCGTCGTCGTACGTCACGTAGACGCTCGGGAGACCGTCGTACCGGACGGCGTCATCAAACTCGCCGTCTGCGAGCTGTGGCGAGAGCGTGCCGTCGAACGCATCCGACGGCGATTCTTGGGCGAGCGCGACCGACGAGGCTGGAAGGGCGATGATGAGCGTTGCGACTACCAGGACTGCGAGCCAGTTGCGTGTCATCCTAAATCACCGCCTCCGTTGCCGCGACCGCACCATGCGCTATGCCGGGGTCGGCCCACGTCGACGTGTCTGCGTGCATCGTCGCCGGGGAGATCGTCGCGACCGTCGTCGAGGTCGTCTCGGGTGATGGGAGTGCCGGGGCGATAGTTATGAACGGTACGTCGAGGTCGGCCGTGAACGTCCGCACGTAGTGTCGGAGTCGGTCGATGCTGCCCGGGTTGTTGATGGTCCGCACCGACACCGAGCCGTCTGCCTGCGTGTACGTCTCGATGACGGTCCCGTTACCACCCGTCCCGACGCGGCCGAAGCGCGTCGAGGCGTCTCTGGTGAGCGGCTGGTCGCCGTTCCGATAGACGAGTGCGTCGTCGGTCAGCGACTTACCGTGCAGCGTCACGTAGACGTGCTCGTTGATCGACTCGCGATTCTCCCCGCGGGTCAGTCTGACTGTGACCTCCGAGTCGCGCGAATCGTCGAGTGCCGACAAGTAGACCTGCACGCGGTCGGGGACGTCCTGGTCCTGGTTGAGTTGGCCGATGACCTCGACGTCGCCCTGAGCAGTGGTCCGAACCGCGCCGGCATCGAAGCCGTCACCGACGACGGCATACGTGCCGAGTGGTCCGCTCTTCGCGCGGATGCCGGGCTGGCGCGGTTTGTCCGAGTTCGCGGCGTTGAGTGAGAAGGGAAGCGTGAACTGCGCACCGTCAGCGGACTCGACCTGAGCTTCCACCCAGTACCGCCCCTGTCCGTTCGTCGAGAACTCGAACGTGTTGCCGTCCGTGATGTTCGCCGCGTCGACTGTCGCGACCGTCGACCCGCTCGGCCCGTAGACGGTCGCGCCCGTCACGCTTCGGAACGACGAGTCTTCCGACGGCGTCAGTGTCACCTCGACCGCGTCCGAGGGACCGGGTTCGAGCGACGAGACTGCGACCGAGTCGAGCGTCGGTAGGTCGCCCGAGAACGTCGGGTTCTTGACCGGCACGCGCGACGTTCCCGTTCCGTCCTCGTTCGCGACCAGGACCTCGAACTCGACCGAGTTGGGGTCCTGTTCCCCGAGCGGGAAGTCCGACAGGCGGACGGACGTCGAGCCGACGCCCGCCGTGTTCCCGAGCGAGCCGTCGAGGTCGACGTATTCGTCGGGGACGGTCGTCGTGGTGCCGTTCGACCAGTGGGCGAGCACGGTCACGTCATCGCGCTCGAGCGCCTCGTCGAACCGGAAGCGAGCGTTTATCGACTCGCTCCCCGTCTCGATCTCCGGCGGTTCCGAGTCAATCGTGTCCTGCAGTCGGCGTACGGACTCCTGTAGATTCCTGATACGCGTGCGGAGTTCCGCGTTCCCGGTCTCGTTGACGTCGATCTCGATGTCCTCGTACGTCGAGTTTTCGAGGAGTTCGCGATAGCGTGAGTCGATGCGCTCGTTGCGCTCGCGAAGCCTGTCGAGTCGCGAGTAGACGTCGCGCAGTTCTTCCTCGTTGATGTCTTCGAGGCGGTCGCCGAGGAGGTCTTGGAACGACCCGTTGTTGAGCTCGTCGAGGAGTTGCTGTTGTCTCGATTGGAGGGCTTCAAGGTCGCCGAGTGGCGGCATGGTGACCTCGACCATCCGAACCGTGACGTTCTGGTTCGGCGGTTCGACGCGGTAGGCTCGCGACGGCAGGTAGATCGAACCCTCTGGGAGTGAGTCGAGTTGTTCCTGTATCTGTTCTTGTGAGGCCGAGCGGTCGATGCTGTACTCGTCGCGGATGTCGCCGAGTGTGACGTTCTGCGGGTCGACGTTCTGCACGTCGGTCAGCGCACTCGACTTGTACGCCTGCACGTGGACGACTTTCGTTCCGTCGGGCACGTCAAAGGCGAACTCGCCGTTTGCGTCAGTGGTCGTCGTGACTCGGCTGAGGCCGCCCGCGTTGAGGGCGTCCTCGACGTTCTGCGAGTAGTCTGTGAGGGACGCGTTGATGTCGTTGACGTACTGGTCGATGATAGCCGTCGGCGAGCCGGCCATGATGAGATAGCTGAACGAGGAATCCTCGGCGCTGATGCGATAGACGCCCTCATCGAACGTGTAGGTCGCGTAGGGCATCGTACTCGGGTCGAGAAGTCCCTCTCCCGAGCGTTCGCTCGTCTCGACTGTCTGGCTTGAGACGACGCTTCCGTCAGGAGCGAGGCGTTCGACAACGACCGTGTCCTCGACCGTTTGGCCCGGGATTTGTCTGTTGTACTCGTTCGTTCCTTGGATAATCGAGTTCTTCGTCGGGTCGCCCACGACGAGTGCGAGCTCCTGGTTCACCGGGACCGACTGCCACATCGGCTCGGAGAGATCGGCGCTGTCGACCCACGGGTCCGCGTTGATATCCGACGTCGAGTAGACACCGACGTAGTTGCCGCTTGCGTCAGTCCATGCGCCGCTACTACCCATGAGTTTGAAGCCGCTGTCTCGTTGTTCTCGGAAGGCTTCTGGAAGAGGGTTCGAGAGGGTGTCCAACTGTGTGCGCGACTGAGAGACGCTCGGCATCGAGCTGGTGTAGCCGACGACTGTGGCGTTCGAGATCGGCGAACCAGTCTGTGTTAGAACTTTTCCGCCGATGTCTGAACCGCCCTGAGTTAAGCTACCCTCTGTAATCATCCACGTGTTTCCTGAAAAGGAACTGAGCAATTCGCCGGAATCCGCGGATAGTTCTCTACTGGTCGAACCAGAGATTATTACACTATTGTTAGTAGATGCGTGGGCTGTGGGGCTACTGTAATCTGTGTTTCTCCAAACCAAACTAAGAGACTGGGTGAGTTTGGCGGTTGCAGCACTACCAGAGTATTCTCCCGAAACGTACACATCGCCGCCCGAAACGAATATTTCAGACGTGTCCCGGTTAGAAAGTACAATTTCCTGAGTGGATGTGTGCGTGATGGAACCAGAACCACCATAGGAATATTTCCGGATTTGGTTGTTGAAACCAGCCACAACCCCATCAGAAATGGGGGTCGCTTGCCACATCCCCCCCGGGTCCGAAGAGTACGCTTCAGTCGCTAATACGCTTCCATCGCTTTTATCATAGACAGTTACGCCGGTGTCATTGAACCCCCACAAGTAACCATTTCCACCGACTGAGGCTTGATATGTGGTCCCTGAACCCACTTCATAATCGACAGACCACGAGCTTTTTGAAATGGCTTTTACACTTTGGGTGTTTATAGACGCAATGTATACTCTGGAACCATCATAAGTCGTTTCATAGTACGATGTATCTGTGGTTTCGTACAGATTAGAACCACTAGATAAAGAATAAACACTAAAGCCGGAAAGAGTCGCTAAATAAACGTAACCATCTGTCTTGTCCACGGATAGTTCACGGATTCCCGAACCATCGCCCGGATGAGGACTAGACCATGTTTCATTTTCAGCGGACGGTGAACCATCGTATCGCACAACCGACCCACTTTCCACCTGAACGGTCCAGCTATCGGTTCGATCCAATGCTTTCGCGGGCTGTGAAGAGACAGACATAAGTCCAATCCACGGGCTGACCACGCTGAGGACGAGGACCACGCTGAACGCCAGCGCCCGAAGCGCGTCACCGTGTTCGGACCGGACTGTTTCCAGTTCGCGGACAGCGTTCAGAAGCGGGGAGCGGAACAAGACAAGAAGAGCGAAACCGAGGACGAACGCCGCGGGCGGGCCGTACCGTGACAGGTGAATCATCGGCAGGTCCGGGACACCCACACGCGAGAGTAGGACGATATTCACGAACAGGTCCGCCATCCCGAGCACCGCGATGGCCCCCGCAGCGAACAACGTCACACGAGGGTACCGGTCGCTTAGACGTTCGTACCAGGTGAACAGTCCGCCGATGACAGCGAGCGCGAAGACTCCCGCAAACGCCCATCCCGTCGTGTCCAGAAGGCCCGCGGTGAACGGGTTCGCCTCGATCGCTCGTCCGGTCGTGACCGCAGCGATGGTCAGGACGAACGCGGTCGCGGTCGTCGAGATCGAGATGAACTCGAGTGTTCGTAAACGAGTGATGCAACTCAAGAGGTCTGTGTTGTCAGTCATGAATAGAATCCTCTTATGAACTGAACCGAACTGTTTTGCCACGTCCCCGTCCTAGCTGTGTGTATGGCACAGTCGAGTGACGCGACCGACGCCGACGCGCCGACGCGCGAAATTCGCCTCGTCGAGAATCCCGACGGGCAATGGACTGCTCGGGACCTCGATGTGGGTGTGAGCGCGCAGGGCGAGTCCCGGACTGCAGCACTCGATGCACTCGACGCAGTCGTCGCCGCAGTTCGTGGCGAAGGAGGCCACGAACCCACCGACGACGAACTCCGCGCGCTCGGCATCGAGCCCGAAGCCGCACGCTCTTCAGGCGAACTCCCCGATGTACTGAAATAATCGAATGGTCACGCGAGATTTCTCGGGTGAAGATATCTACAAAGTCTTGGTCAACGTCGGCAACTTCTCGCACGTCCGGACGACCGGCGACCACGTGATTCTCAAGTGGGTGCCGCCCGAGATCCACGGTTCTGAGACGCGGACCGTCGTCGTTCCGCTGCACGATTCGGTGAGCATCGGGACGTTGCGTGACATCGCAACAGACGCCGGTGCGCAGGATTTCGAGGAGTTCTGCGGGTGGATCGACCGTAACCGATGAGCGAGTGATGCGACTCAGGAAGTCTGTGTTGTCAGTCATGAATGTGGATTAGTTGTCGGAGTCCGAGTCGTCGTTCGAGGCGAGGTCGCGAACGAAGTCGGCCATGATCGTCACGTCGTGTGGCCCATCGTCGCGGCCTTTCTGTGCGAGTGCGTCCGACCGAGCCTGCCGCAGTTTCGACGGTGGGTAGTCGGCGATCTTCGCCGAGGCGACGACCTCGTCGAGGATGTGCTTGAACGCCTCGAACGTCCGGTCGGCGAGTGGCCCGCCGAACGTGACAGATCCGCATCGCGGGCACGCGCGATGAGATTTCGGGAGGACGGCGAGCTCGACCATGATGTCGGTACCGTGTGGACTCTCGACGATGATGATGCGCGGGACGTGCTCGTTCGGGTCCGAAATCTCGATTGACTGGTCGTCGTTCGCGAGACAGTGCGGACAGAGCACGGTCGCGTTCCGTCGGAGGATCGTCATCGCGACCCACTCCTCTTTCGTCGTCCCCGTGTGCAGGACGCTGCGGTCGAACGCCTCCGGCTCGCGGTCGTCGGTGATGTCGTTGTCACCGAACCAGTCGTCGTGTCGGTACGGTGAGGTCGATTCGTCTGTCGCGTGTGCGGACGGTTCCAGGCGGTCGCATCGCTGGACCTGGACCGCAGGCTCTCGGCTCTCGATGTGCATTGTCAGAAAGGTGGTACGCGGTGCTGTTGCGACCAGCGAGGGACCTCGTGGCCCACACCGCACCACGTCGGTGGTCTAAGAGTCAGCGGTCCTCGCGCCGACAGTCAGACGCCTTGGCCTCGCCGGGTACCCCACCGCGGGGTGTTACTCCTATATATATGATATTTGGTGTTAAAGACATCGCAAATAGACCATTATGTAGTCTGGTAAGTTTTGGTTGAAATTATCTGTGAAGTTAACCAACACTGCCCTCGTCTGTCGGTTCTGTGTTGGTTAAGTCGTAATGTTCGAGTTTGCCAGTCTGACGCGGGGTCGTTGATCTCCAGCACCCACAGTACAGACATGGATGAGATAGCTACCTAAGCCACCTCATCTAAGCTACCTATTCCAGTAGACCAAAGTATCAGTAGGTAAGATAGCTGGCTAAGGTAGCTCACCTAAGGTAGCTATCTTACCTCAGGTAACTATGGATACAGAACCACGCGCAGTCTCCCTCGTCGTCCTCAAGGGCGGCGTCGGAAAGTCAACGACCAGTATCAATCTCGTGCGGGAACTTGCAAACCGCGGCCACGACGCGCTCCTCGTCGACCTTGACCCGAACGGACATTCGACAACGAGCCTCGGGCTCGGTGAGGTGTTTTACGCCGACGAGCACATCGGCGACGTCTTGCTCGATAGCGGTGACGCCGATCCGAGTGATGTCATCGTCGATTCGGGGTACGAGTTCGACGTGCTCCCGAGTAACGACCAGATCGAGGACGTCGAGCAGGGACTCCGTGACGTGATGATGGGAACCGCTCGGCTTCGCGAGCGCGTCGTCGAGCCACTCCTCGGCGACGCGTACGACTACATTATCGTCGACTGTCCCGCATCGAGAGGCAAATTGAACGATAACGCGCTGTATGCGACTCAGAACATGATACTTCCACTCCGACCCGAGAGCGGTGCGCTCTCAGGATTAGAAAAGACCGTACGTCGACTCATCCAGCCCGCTCGCGAGCATTTCGACCTCGAGGTACTCGCAGTGGCGACCACGGATTTGAAAGACCGGCTCGACCACGACCGTCCGACGCGGCAGCTCATCGAAGCGCTCGTCCGTCGCGACAACCTGCGAAAGAAGCTCCCGAACTTCGCGTACGTCGACCCGGCGTTTTTCGACGCCGTCGATGCCGGTGAGTGGGACGACGACCTCCCGAAGCCCGGGATTCGACATCGAGATGTGATAGATCGGGCGCTTCGTGAGAACATGCCCGTCCGCGACCTGGACCCGTCGTGTGACCAGTTGGAGTGCTACGGCGAGCTCGCGGAGATCGTCGAGACCGGGGAGGTGGTGCGCCGTGAGTGACGATCCCTTCGGCGACCTCGACGATGCGATTGGCGACCAGGAGCGCGACGAAGACGAGAGGTCGGCCGAGTCGGTGGGACAAACGTCGCAGGACCCCCCACGCGACCCGTCGACCCGGGACCCGCCGCGCGACGACCCGCCAGCGGCGCGAGAACTCGACGAGCCGGCGTTCGAGTTCTCAGAGGCCGTGCAGTCTCCGCTGTACGCCAGACAAAAGTCGTGGGATGCGTTCGAGGACGCACTCGATTTCGACGTGCAGCGGGCGCTCCGTGACGAGGGTGTTCGTGACGTCTCGAAGCGAGAGTTACACGACGCCGCTCTCCGCGTCCTCGCCGAGCATCCCGAGGAGGTCGCCGAGGCTGTACTCGATGCGCGTCGGGAGTAGGTGGCTGATGTAGCTATTGTTGTTCTTGTGGTGAAGTGTTCGAGTTCCGTATAGCGAAATATGATATACAAACCATAATTCAGCCATTTCAGTGTGTTGAGAAGGCCGAAATCAGCCGAATCGGGGTGAATTTGATTTACTTGTGTTAAGCCCACTAAACACAAGTAAATTCTAGTGGGTCGCCGCTGTACCCGAAGCCGAGTCCATGAAAGACACACAACCCCCGGGTTTCGAGGCGCGAGACCAGGCACTCGCGGATGCGCTCGGCCGCTACGTCGAGAGTCTCGAGTCGGGCGCGTCACAGCGGACGGCAGAGCACGTCATCGGGTGGTGGCTCGACTGGGCGGCGACGCGAGGGTACGACGACCTCGACGTCCTCGACGACGAGCGTGACGGTGTCCAGGTGATGCGCCGGACTGCCCAAGAGCTACGGTCGAAAGTGAACGGCCCCGACGAGCGCCTGTCGAGTCCCTCCTCGGCACGGACGTACTGGAACATCCTCGCGGCGGCGCTGTCCTTCCTGGTCGACGAACAACTCCTCTCACACTATCCTGCACGGGCAAACGCGGCCCGTTCACCCTTGCCCTCGGACCCCGGAAACCCGGATGCACAACAGTTCTGGACGCCCGAACAGCGGGACGGACTCATGGCGTACGTCAACGAGCGGGCGCGGGAGGCGATTGACTCGGACGACGTCGACCACACGAAGCCCGTTCGAGATCGGGCGCTCGTCGCCCTGGTCGCCTGGACCGGCGTGCGTGGCGTCGAGGTCCTCCGGTCGCGGCACGACGACCGCGAGGGGCGGGACGGATTACTATGGTCTCGTGTCGACCGTGAGGAGTGGACGATGCGCGTCCGTGGCAAGGGCGGTGAGTGGGAAGACGTCGCGGTCCCGCCGCAGGCACGACCGGCGCTCGAGCGCTGGTACTCGGTACAAGACCCCGAGCCCGAGTTCCCCGTCATCCCGACGCTGCACCGACCGACGCTCGCGAAGGCCGGGCCGATCCCGCCCACGATGACGGTCGACGGTGGCCGGTCGCTCGTCGAGCGTCTCGGTCGCGAGGCCGGCGTCGAGGACGACGAGCCGCTCCGGTTGCATGGGGCACGGCGTGGCCTCGGGAGTGAGCTGTACCAGCACCATTCTGCCGAGCTCGCACAGGAGACACTCAGACACGAATCGGTCGAGACGACGAAGGCCGCGTATCGACATGTCGACGTCGCAGAACAGGGGGAGACTATCGGTAATGTGCTGTCTCGAAGTGACGAGTAACGAACACTGCCGCGATGGGTCGCTCAGATAGAAAAGTCGGAGGGCGTGAGCGCCGGTTCAGCGGCCCGGTCCCCGGTCCTCGTTGTTACTTTTCTCGGTCGTCATGCTGTTTCTCCTCCTGCTCGGATTTCGTAATCGGGACGGCTGACCCGAACACCGCACCAGGAACAACACGGAGGGTCCGGCCCGTCCCACTCGGCTTTCTGCCAGCCGCACTCGACACACCGAACCCACTCGCGGCTACTCATTTCGATAGCAGTCGTCACGTCAGAGGCTCGCTTGTGGTGCCCGCAGAACTCGTTAGTTCCGTAGACCCCGTTGGTGCATCGCTCACCGTCGCTCGCTTTGATGGCGAGACACTGACCGTCACCTGCGCCGTCGTAATGGTCTTTGCTCATGATTCCGGCTCCCGGTCGATGTCGGCAAGTTTCGTCTGACTGTGCTCGCGATCGACGAAGCCGCTCGTCGACGTCGGGTCGAAGTTACAGACGAGGTGTTCTCTCGCCTCACTCGCTCCGCGACACATCCGGTGTCGTCTCGAGCGGTATTCGACGAAGAACTCTCGTCCGTCCTCTCGGGTCGCGCCGATAAGTCGGGCGACGAGCGCCTCCGGTAGTTCAGCGTACGATACCATCCAGTCCGACTCTACATCGAGGAGCGCGTCGGCGAACTCCGAGTGAGAGAACTCGCCGGGGTAGTACCCCTCTCCGCCGACATACGGCGGGTCACAGTAGAGGACGACGTCGGTGTCAGTGTCGTCGTATCTCGAGAGGATGTCGGCGTAGTCCTGGTGCTCGATGATGACCTGCCGGAACCGCTCGGCCAGCTCGTCGAGTCGTTCGCGAGCGTTGTCGAAGGTCCGAGCGGGGGACCGCTTCGCGCGTGTCTTAAACCCGTTGACCATCGAGATGTCGCCCGCGAACTGCATGTATCTCAGCGCGAAGAAGCGGCCGGCGCGCTCGATGTCGTCCTCGGGACGGTAGCCCTCGAAGTAGTCCGTGACCCACTCCTCGTACAGCGTCCGTGCGTACGGGACAGCACGAAGCCACTCGACGAGTTCCTCGCGTCGCTCGCGAAGCGTGCGGAAGAACTGAACGAGGTCGTCGTTGATGTCGTTGTAGACCTCGACAGTCGACTCGGGTTTGTTGTAGAGAAGCGCGCCACTCCCGCCGAACACCTCGACGTAACAGCGGTGGTCCGGCATACGCGAGAGAATCCAGTCGGCCTCGCGACCTTTGCCGCCAGGGTACGGGAAGACCGACACTTGATTGTTCGGGCGCTCCCTCGAGGTGGTTCTGTTCACTGTTCACCCCCGTCCGAGATTTGGGTGTCTCCGGTTGTGTTTTTAGGTAGCATACCGCACGCCACGTCGAGGACTCGAACCCCGATTGCACACCTGTCGTGGTAGGTCACTCGCTGAACCCTCCGTCGGAGATCGCGCGCTGTGCCGGGCGGTCACCCATCCTCGCGACGGCCGGCTCGGGGTCGTCGCGAAGCGCACAGCCAGCTTCGATAAGCGGCCATATCCCGGCGAGCCCCGACTCATCGGCGTTGAGGAAGGCGGTAACGACGTCTTGACCCGGGGGTTCGGGGCCGTAGAACGCCTCCATAAACTCGGTCTCGGGAGCGTTTTGGGGGGTGTCCGCCCCGACGTCGAGGACGATCTCGAACAGCACGTCCGTCGGCCGGCGGCGGTCGCGACCGAGGTCGCCGGCTCTCGTCGAGTAATCGCGAACGAACCACGGGAGCCCCTGCCACGTCGCGTCGACGCTCGCCTCCTGGTCGTCGGCGTCCTGGTCGTTGACGACGTCCTCGGGAGCGGTGCCGCGCTCGACCTCGATAGCGAGCTCGCGTTCCGACGCGAACGGGAGGCACGCCCGCCACCGGCCGTCGTCCGTCTGCCGAACGAGTCCGGCGGCGACCAGGACGTCGCGGTTGTTTCGCCATGACTCCGACGAGAAGTTCCCGCGACGACCGAGTTCGGCCTGTGAAACCGGCTCGTCGGCCGCAAGGAGGGCCGCGAGGCCGGCCCGTTGGGTCGGCGTCGCGCCCTTCGCGAGGAGCCGGCCCTGGTCGAGCGCCGAGAGTGCGACTCGGACCTCGTCGAGGTGGACGCGTCGCCGCCACTCCTCGGTGCCGAGCGTCGACAGCGCCTCGCAGACGCCGAACACCGAGCGAGCGAGCCCGTGCAGTATCGCCACGGCCTCGTCGGTCGAGTCGATAGCCTTCGCGTCGAGCATCCGTTCGACCGCCTCGGCCGTCTGTTCGGGCGTCGTTCCCGTTCGGACGGGGATGTCGACCGCGAACTCCGGGGCTCCCTCGACGCGTTCGGCGGGCCGAGAGAGCGCGTCGCCGAGGTCGTCGGCGAAGCCCTCGACGCCGTCGCCCGAGAGGACGAGGCCGCCACAGAAGGAGCCGAAGGGGTCCGCGAGGTCGACGTCGGGGCGGAGCGCCTGGTCCTGTTTGTCTTCGCGGCTCTCGAATAGTTGTCGGTAGGTCGAAAAGTGGCCGTAGCGGGACTGTATCGCCGCCGAGGTCGCGATGAACTTCGCGAGGTCTCGTCGGTTACCAGCGTTCCCCTCCTCGCCGTAGTGGCGGGTGAACTCCGGCGTGACGAGCTCGCGAACGACGCGGAACCCGGCCATTTCGAGGACGTGCAGTGCCGTCCCGGCGAGCCCATGAGCGAACCGCGTGATGACGCCGCGGAACTCGTTTTTATCTGCGAACTCGCCGTGGTAGTAGTCTCGGGTGAGGTCGTACAGCGTCTGTCGGCCCTCGCGAAGTTCGTCGAGGAAGGCTCCGGGGCCGTCCTCGGCGGTCTCGTTCGAGAGCCAGCCGAGACACCGGCCGTTCCGTAGGATGTTCAGCGACGGGACGCTCTCGAAGCCACTGCCGAGACGCTTAGACAGCGTCTCACCCACCTGAGACAGTAGTTGGTCGGAGGTTAACGCGACCGCAGTCGTCGCCGCCGCCTGCATCGGATTCTTGTACGCGACCGAAACGAGGACGGTGTCAGTTCGACGGTCGACACCGACGAGCGGCTGCCGCGGATCGGCGTGTGGGAGCTCGTCGAGCCGCGCGTCGATGAGCGACACTTCGCCGTCGTGAGCCGCTGAGAGCAGCGCCTCCTGCCGATGCCGGCTGAGGAAGCCGGGGTGAACGGTGGTGTGCGAGTGGTTGTCCGACCGTTGCGAGGTCGCCTCCGATTCCTGCGGCGCCGAGCGGCCGCCGGAGCGGTCTGCGGCCTGGTCTGCCTCCTCTCCCCCCTCTCGTGCTTGCGCGGGTTTACACGGCATGTCGGGAGAGTTTTGGGGGGGTCCGCGGCGACCGGCATCTCCGGGAGCGCCCCCGACTCACGACGCAGTGCCGACAGGTACGCGAGCCCAGTAGACGTGACAGCGACCGCACGGCCCTGGTTCGTCTGGTAGCCCTCGGTGACGAGGTCGTGGTCACGGAGGCGCTTGAGGTGCGTGCGGACGCGTTGGGCGGCCTTCTCTTGAGTGTCGTTCTCGGAGCCCTCACCGGCTGGGAAGTCGGTTTCTTGCTCGTACAGCGAGCCGTACGTCCGTGCCTCACCGGGCGCGTCAGCGATACGTCGGAGCGTTGTGACCGCGGGCGCGTCGGGCTCGAGGTCGCCGAGCGCCCCACCGACTCGCTCTCTCGACGCCGGGTTGTCTGTGTGCAGCCACTCCTTGCACATCTCGCTCACGTCGGCCGGCAGGTCGCCCGCGTGCTCGCCGAGGAGCCAGCGCATCGTCTCGTCATCGGCGACCGCGAGCCGGACGTCGACGACGTCAGCAAGCGCCTCGACGAGCTCGAACAGCGCTCGGCGCTGGTCGGCCCGGCGGTCGGCGAACGCGGGCTCGATGCGGACAGACACGGTCGCCATGTCGTCGGTGTCGTCGAGCGCGAAGAGCGCGAGCGGGCCGTCGCGAACAGCGTCGAGCGACGGGGCCGGCACGCCGATCTCCTCGACGACGCCGCCCTTCCCGAACGCAGAGAGCGCCGGAGAGAGCGCACTCTCGTCGCCACCGAGCGCCGTCGCAAGGACGCGGGCGAACGCCCCGTCCATCGCCGTCACGCCCGCCTCGATGAGCGTGATGACGTACTGTGCCGGGCGTGCGTCTCGTACGAGGTCGCGGGCGCGGTCCAGAAGTGCGTCGCGGAACGCCTCGTCGTCGGCGAGTGTCTGCCACGTCTCCGACGGCGCGTGGTCGTCGAGCCGGAGTGTCGCGGTCGTGTCGAGCGGCTGGTGGTCGACGACCTCGAACGAGCCCGCGCCCGCCTGCCGCGGGACGTCGTCGACAACGCGGCCGGCGACGCGGTCGGCGGCCTCGCCGAACTCCTCACGCCACGACGTGTCGACGTCGTACTCGAACTGTTCGAAGTGCGCTTCGACCGCGCGGTCAGCGGCTTCGGCGACGATCTTCTCGCGCTCGGTCGTCTCGATCTGGTCGGCGTAGAGGTTTTCGTCGGTGGCGAAGTAGTCCTCGACCTGTTCGGCGAGCGTCGCGTACTGGTCGCGCTCGTCGAGGTTCTCGAACCCGTCGTGCGTCGGATTCGAGACCGCGCGGGCGGCGAGCATCCGCGAGCGGAGCTCACACGCGACAGCGTGGTCGTCGGCTTCCTTGAGGGCTCGCAGGCGGTCGGTGTTCTTCGTGTGTCCACACGAGGGGCACGCGGCCGTGTCCTGGTCCCAAAGGTCGCCGACGACCCAAAGGGCGTCGCAGTTCGAACAGCCGACGACGGCGTAGCTGGTGGTGTCGCTCATGCTGGTCGCTCCTCACAGAGACGACCACCGCGACCTGCCGCTCGGCGAGTGACAGACCTGTCACTAACTGAGGGGCAAATCTTAAGAACGGTCGCGAAGAAAACTGAGGTGTTCAAGCACAGTTTCTTCGGGACCGTCCCCGGTGGCCGCGAGGTCGCCGGGGATGTCCCCGGCCTCAGATTCGTTAGCTCTGCATATCCGATTCCTTGCGCGTCATACGGTTTAAAGGTGCGTCTGACAGACGGATGACGCCCGCTTCGCTGGTCGAAACCGAGAGCGGTCGCTGTTGGATATACGTCCTCCATCCTGGGTTAGGCGACGACCTCGTCGGTCTCGGTTGCTGGTCCAACTAACTCATCGTCGTCCGCCAGCGCCTCCGTCTGCTCGATGTCGAGGAGTCGGGGCCAGGGCACGCGGGCTATTTCGAGCCCATATTGACGGTCCTCACACCATGCCGTGATGTGCGCGTCGACAGTGCGGGCAGGAATCATCACGGTGCGGACCCAGTCTAACGCATCTGGGTCGGCGCGGTCGCCTTCGTAGATGACGACGATATACTCGCCGTTGCCGTCGAGCAGCGCCGCATGGTTCGCCGCGCGGATATGCAACTCTCCTCGGCGCGAGTACGACCCGTCACGCTTCCGCAGCGCGACCGTCTTGACCTCGACCGGCGTCCTGGCGGGTGCGACGACCGTCTCGACCGCCCCGATCTCCGCGACGACGTCCTCCGTGAGGTGGCCGTCGACGCGATGGTCGGCCGCGTCATCGACGAGCGCGAGTTCGGGCCGCCACTCCGACGCCCGCTGTTCGCCGGCCGCGCCGACGTCCGCGTTCTGGGCGCGGCTCATCGCTCGTCTGCCTCGCTGGTGGCGTTTTTGTGGGCCTCGATGAGGTCACGAACCGCGTGGCGGACGGCTTCACTCGTCGAAAGGTACTTGCCCTCCTCGACGAGTTCCTCGACCTGTTCGAGTTCTGTGGTCGGGAAGCGGACGGTCGTCCGCGTCGTGTCCGGCGTCTCCTCAAGGTACTTCGCATGATCGCCACTCACGCCGACTCACCCCCGTCGCGCTGGTGGTCGGGGTGGACCGGCCCGAGGACGCGGAACGCATCGGGCGCGGCGTGGTACTGCCCGCCCTCGTTCGACCGTGCGACGTCCCGACCGAGTCGGGCGTGCTCGACACAGCCCTCGCAGTCCTCGAACAGCGCGATGTGGTCACAGCCGACTTCGTCGAGGTTCAGCACCGTAACTCGGCCGTCGTCGCGAACGTCGAGGACGACACACCACGCGCCCGAAGGCGGGTGTTCGCACACCGTCCCGAGCGTGAGCCCGTCGGCGAGATACGGGTAGTCGTTCGCCGCCTCGTCGAGCGATCGCTGCACGCTCCCGCCGTCCGTGCGAAGTGTCTCTTGCACAGCCTCGAACGTCGTGAGACACTCCTCACAGCGCCACGCGGGCGGTTCGCGGTCCTCGATGCGACGGTGCAGTGTGACCTTCCCGCCGCATCGGCGCGACCGACACGGTCGGAGGAGGAACGGCCGGTTCCCGCCGTCAGTCCGCACCGATCCCGCTGGATTCGCTCCTGGATTCGGCCTCTCTTCACACCGGTCGCGGTGGTCCGCAAAGCCGGCGTGGACGCGGTAGACGTCGCCACAGAACGGACAGCGCCGCGGCGTCCCGTGATGCGGGAGTGCGGGGTCGAACGTCCCGAGCCCGAACACGTAGTCGTCGAGGACCGCCGCCCGGGAGTGGGCCGCGAGGAGGACGTCGCCGAGGTCGAGCTCAGTCATCGGCCACCTCCCCCTCACCGTAGTCCGTCTGGTTTTCGAGATACCGACGCGCCTCCTCTTCGGGGATCGACAACTCGGCGGCGAGGTACGCGGCCTGATCGTCAAAGTCGCGGCCGCCGTCAGCCACGGGCTTGGGAGACCACTCCGCTGGGGCGTACTCGTCGGTGAGTTGCACGCGGTTCCAGGTGTCTCGCTTGACCCCAGGAACACGCGTCAGGTCGCCACACTTCGAGCACGTGAGTCGTTTTCGCTGTCCCGTTGATCGTGCCGTGAACGGCACCCACGTCTCGGCGCGCTGTCCACACTCGATCTCGACGACGTCGTGTCCCTCGATGCGCGCGCGGTGGAGCGTCCCGGTTCCGGGGGCGTACGACCCCGACCGCGTGACACCGTTCCAGTAGGGGTTGCCGTGTGCGTCCCACGTCTCGACGCGGTCGAGTTGGCCGTCGTTTCGTCCGCCGTCCGTCGCGACCAGCACGTCGGGGCGCTCGACGCCGTCTGCCCACTCGACACGGTAGTCGTTGTGCTTGATGTCGTGAACGAGATACAGCGCGTTCCGAACAGCCGTGCGTCCGACGGTGATGTCCGCACAGGTTCGAGCCTCCTTGATGTCGAACGGCCCACCGACCACCCGAGCGACCTTCTGGTGCGGGTCGTTGACGACGTAATACGTCGTGCCGAGGTCGCGGTCAGTCATCGGCTCGGCCTCCATCCGTCGCGACGGACCCGGCGTCGAGGCCGAGTCGCGACTCCGCGGAGAAGAGCTTGCCGTAGGTCACTGCCGCGTTCGCCGCCTCGGTCGCGACCTCGGTGAGTCGGTGCGTGGTCGTGTCCTCGTTCGCGGCGATAAGCACGGAGACGTCCTCGTGTTGCACGTGACACAGCACGCGGCCGTCGACGACTCGAGGGGTGATGACGCCCGGCCCCTTACTCGTCATCGTCAGCACCTCCCCACGGGCGCACGCGAACGTCCGTATCGACCCACACCGGCCGACCGACCTCGTCGATGAGGTGTTCGGCCACTTCGGCACAGCGGTCGAAGTGCTCGACCAGCTCGTCGCTCGTCTCGACCGGGTGGCCGATACCGCGGTACTCCGAGGCGTCCCGACGGCGCTCGGTCTCCCACTGTTCGCGCTGTTCGTCGACGTACGCCTCGTGTGCGGCCTCGTCGACCTCGACGAAGTGCGCGACGAGGTCCTCCTCGGGGATGCGCCGGCTCTCGGTCGAGATTGTACCGTAGTCGGGGCGCTCAATGACGTACTGTTGG
>NZ_CP026313.1 GCF_002906575.1 Salinigranum rubrum | reverse complement strand
GGAATGTATGGATCGCCTGCCGAGATTACGAACTCTGTTCGGAGCTGGTCGACGTCGATATCGTGCTGCTCGAGGGTACGTTCGGCCTGTACTCGTTTTCCACTGCTTACGTTGTCATCGGAAAGAAGGCGGTAGATGTTTGCGACCTCACCATCAAGTGGATTTGCACCTGCACGACGCAGTTGGGCCCTTAGAAGTTCCTTGTTGAAGAAATCAGTGAGGTTCCGTAGACTCTTTCTGCCTTCGGTTTCTCGCGTCCAAAGAGCTTCCATCTCTTCGCCTATTCCGTCCAACTCGTGTCGAGCGATCAGGGTGGCGACCTTGCCCCGTGATTTCTTCGTTTCGGTTATTTCCGATTTGTCATCCATGATCGGTCTCCGTGGGCGAGGGAATTAAAAAATTCGGAAAATAGACGACTAATCGCGGGCCTCCATTACCAGATGACTGGCGCAGCACGTCGGTATCTCATGGACAGCTGGATCGGCCGAACAAGGACCAAACCACGCCTGTACTTCACCCGGAAATAATGTCTGATATTAAATACAATAAATAATAAGGTATTTTCCCGTAATACGGGACACTGATATGGTTGTTCTGGATATTTGAGGAAAATACAAGAGTTAATGCGAGAAAAATAAAGACGAATATAATGTTAGAGGGACCCATATACTGTATAACGCTCTCTAAAGACCGTTCTAAACTGCACGACAATCACCTGAATAACAATAACCGCTGTTCGATCATTCGAAACCTTTTATACCTCGCCTTTCTCAAGGTTCTATCATGCAAGAAGACGACACAGGTGACATGGATCATGTGAAATCCGTGATTACAGCGTTCCGGATAATCGAACACCTCCGGGAGTCGAACGGGTGTCGATTGACGGAGGTAGCAAACTCACTCGGCATGGCAAAGAGCACGGCTTACCGTCACCTCGAAACGTTGCTGGACATGGAGTACGTCGTAAAAGAAGGCGACGTGTACCTCCTCGGATTCCGATTTCTCGAGCTCGGTGAGCACACCAAAACATCCAAGACGCCTATCGAATGGCCAAACAGAAAGTGAACGAACTCGCTCAAGAGACGGATGAACGGGCGCAGTTGATGGTCGAGGAGCACGGCTATTCGGTATATCTCTTCCGGGCCGCCGGCCAGCACGCAGTACTAACTGATCCCGGAATCGGCAAACGCGTCAACATCCACTCCTCGTCGGCCGGGAAGGCAATTCTGGCTTCACTCCCCGAGAACGAGTGGAGGCAATCATCGACGCACGTGGCTTCCCGAACTCACTCCCCATACAATCACCGACCACGACGAATTCTTCTCGCAACTAGACACTATCCGAGAGCGTGGCTACGCATTCAACGACGAAGAGAGCATTCAGGGGTTACGCGCAGTTGGTGTCCCGATCAGAGGAAAAGAGCACGAGATTCTCGGTGCTCTCAGTGTATCTGGACCTACGCATCGCCTGAAGGGGGACTGGTACACAGAGGACATTCCGGATCTGCTGTTGGGTGTCTCTAATGAACTCGAACTTAATATTCGACATGCGTAGACTACCATCGCTGTTTTTCGTCTGTTTCCGGTGTTTTTGACCCTCATATCTATTTCCCGAATTGCGCAACAGAACGTGAAAAGACATAGTGGTCCGAGCGTCGGCCGGGTTTGTGTTTAATGGGTCCTATGCCAATGACGATTTTTGAGTGAACACTCGTTACATCCGCGGGATGCCCATCTCGTCCATCCATTCATCGATCGCTTCCCGTCCGGTCTCACCGATGGCGTCGTAAGGCTGCCGCGGCGGGCCGACATCGACACCGGCGAGTTCTGTCGCCGCCTTGCATACCGCTGTCAAGCCGGCATCCGCTTCGTCCGGAGGGAACGTCCCGAATGTGCGCTGCAATTCCACAGCGGTATTGAGGTCGCCTGCTTCGTATGCCTCGTAGATCTGCATCGACGGGACGGTCAATGGTGCGGAAATGACGATCCCCTTGCCGCCTGTCATAAGTGTCGGCAGGAGAACATCCATTGTCGAGAGCATTTCTGCGTGGCCGGCGTGCTGAATCCGTTCGAACTCCCAGGCGAGTTTGTCCCAGTCCCGAGAACTCTCTTTGATGTAATCGATTCCGTCGATCTTCGCGATTTCGAGGATTGTCTCTTTCGCCATGTCGACGGTGACCGCCGGGTTATTGTAGACGAGCACGGGTAAATCCGTCTGGTCCGCGATGTGCTTGTAGTATCGGATGTTCGCTTTCCGACTCGGCGGAACGCCCCACGGCGGCATCGCGAGAACACCATCGGCGCCCTCGTTTTCCGCGTGTTCGATCAAGTCGTTGACGACTGGCTGAGCCGGGTACGAGACGCCCGCCATAACGCGCGTTCGGCCATCGACGGCCTTGATTGTCTCGGTGATGACCGTCTTCCGTTCCGCTGGAGTGAGTGTAGCGGTCTCCTGGACGCCGGTTCCGGCCGCGACGATTCCGTGGCATCCACACTCCAGTGTAAACTCGACACTATCTGCGATCGTCTCGACGGCGAGTTCACCCTGGCTGTCAAACGGAGTGACGACTGGGGCGATAACTCCATTGAAGACTTCTGACATGCTGTATCATCTCGAAATCAGTGGGGATCGATATGAATCTATCGCCGAGAGAACTACGGTTCTGACGGATCTACTGTCGCCGCTGTAGTCAAGATGTAGCCCGTGAGCAGATAGCGAGAAATGTAGCGTCGAGCGCGTTACTCCGTTGCGTGCTTAGCGGCGTTTTCGCCTGCGATGCTTCCGTAGACGGCGGCCTTCGTCAGACCGGTCCCGCCGGGATAATTGTTGTAAAAGAGCCCGCCCGTTGCGTTGCCAGCGGCGAACAAGCCGGGAATCGTGTTGAGGCCAGTGTCGAGCACCTCGGCATCGGTCGTTTGGGCAACTCCGCCGAACGAGAAGGTAATCCCGCCGGTGACTGGATAGCCAATGAGTGGTGTGTCGTTGAGCGGGATTGCCCAGTTCGACTTTGGTGGCTCGATTCCTTCAGCTTCATTCCCGTCAAGGACCTTCGGTTTGAACTCCCCGTCGGGGTTGCAGGCAGCGTTGTACTCGTGGAACGTCTCGATTGCACGCTCGTGGTTTTCGATGTCGAGTCGCGCGACGAGTTCCTCGATAGAGTCGGCAGTGATCGGTTCCGTCGGGCCGGTGTGAAGCACATGCTCGTTCGTAGTCGCATCTTGGATGACGAATGCCTCGTGGTAGGACTGCTGGAAGACCTTACGGCCGAACTTTGCATACGTGTGTGCACGGGTATCCTCACCTTCGTTGAGGAAGCGTTCCCCTTCGTGGTTGACGATCATCCCGTACTGGTAGCCGCTGACAAGGGTTTGTCCTCCCTCAACTTTCGGGGATCCGGCGTCGATGACCGTCATGTGAGCGCCGCTCCACTGCCCAGCGGATTTCGCGCCGGCGTCCATCGCCATTTCCAGCGCTTCGCCCGTGTTATATTTCGAGCCTCGAACGGTGATGTCGTCGTAGGGGCCGCCGTAGTATCTAACCCGCTTTTCAGGGCTTGATTCGTAAGCCCCGCAGGCCAGCACGACAGCATCGACCTCGAATCGGGTCCACGCGTCCGCGACCATGGCCCGGACTCCGCGCACGTCACGTGTCCCCTCCTGAATCAATTCGCGAGCTTCGGCCTCGTAGACAACGTCGACGCCGGCTGCCTCGGCGGCTGTGTACAAATCGTCCGTAATCTGCTCGCCGTCGTGAAAGATACGTCCAGCGGCGTACATCGTCCGATCCGGTTCGGTCTGCCACTGGAAGTTCTGTCCCCGTAGGTGTTCGGTCAGCCATTCGAACATGTCCCCGGCGTTGTTGACGAGCGTCTGTGCAAGGTCGGGATCTGCGTGCCCGTCGGTCACGTGCATGATATCTTGGTAGAAGTCGGAGGGGCTGTAGTCCGGGATGTGGAAGTCGAGATCGCTCTCGATGTCCGCTGTCGGGATGCGGAACGTTTCGGTGTATCGCAAGTGACCACCTCGAAGGTCCTCTGGGGATTTCTCCAGTACGACAGTGGCAGCTCCGGTTTCAGCAGCGGCGATCCCCGCCGTCAGCCCAGCCATACCGCCACCGACGATTGCCACGTCGTACTCGTCCACGATAGTATCGGCTTTCTCTGTAGCTTCCGTCATCACTGATAACGGTCCGCTCACGGATGCTTATATTTTTTGATCGATAGTATTTGAGCACGATCGAAACCCTCCAGTGATCCATCGCTGTCAATGTCGATCGTAATTCGATATATAACGGTGACACTCTGAGGCGACGAATGGTAATCCAACGGCGGAGCCAACAGCACGAGCCACCGCTGGACTACGACGATCTGAGTTGACTGGTTGAACTGTTGACTGTCTAACTGCCTAGCTCGGTTTTGAGACGTGGCTTACGTCTTTCTTGAGAGCCGCCTGGAATACCCTCACTTCGTCCCCCAGAACCAAATGTTGATTACGCTCGGATAGAAAGTGGACGAAGACCAAGGAGAACGTACGTGAATCGCATCGAAAATCTGCGACGGGAGATCCGCTCCTTACAGGGCGAGGGCCGAGGAAAGGCACTGTTGGCGATCGCGACCGGATCGTTTCTCCTGATCGGGGTAAAGATGATTTATCCGGTGTTGATCCCCGAACTTCGCTCGTCGTACGGCTTCGATCTGTCGACGGCCGGTCTGCTCCTGTCGCTGCTCTGGGTTTCGACCGCCGTTGGCCAACTTCCCGGCGGGATTATTTCCGACCGGTTCGGCGAGGGGTGGACGCTCCTCATGAGTGTCGTGATCTCGGGCGTGATGCTGGTGCTTGTGATCTCAGTGAACACGGTCGCTGCCCTGTTCGCGTTGACAGTGTTGCTCGGGCTGGGCCTCTCGCTCTACGGCGTCGCTCGGTACACGGCGATGCGAGATCTCTTCCCCAATCGAGTCGGGTTCTCCGTCGGGATTGTACTCGCCGCTGCCGACATCGGGCAATCGCTATTACCGCCGATCGCAGGGTTTCTCGTCGTATTCCTCTCCTGGCAATTCGGCCTCGGTTTTACGCTCCCGTTTTTTGTGATCGCTGCGATCGCGCTCTGGGCCTACGTACCAGCCCGAACCTCGACCTCGGCAAGTCCCATCGACAGCCTCTCAGTCGCGGGTTTTCGGACGATATTTTCCGGGATGTCGACGCCGACGATCATGTACGGCACTGTCTTGTTCCTCCTGTTCGTCAGCCTCTGGATCTCATTTACAAGTTTCTATCCGACGTATTTAGTCGAGGTAAAATCGCTCTCGTCGACGCGCGCCTCTCTTCTCTTCGGGGCGTTTTTCGGCGCGGGCGTGTTTGTAAAACCACTTTGCGGTGCGGCTTATGACCGAATCGGTATACGGCCTACGATGCTTTCGATCGCACTCGTTTCAGGGATCGCACTCGTTGTCTTTCCGAGCGTCGAGGGGACAGTCCCGATACTGCTGATTACCGTCCTCGTGGCGCCGATCCTGGGGAGCGGGACGATCGTCCAGTCACACCTGATCAACGCTCTCGCTGACGAAATCAAAGGGACCGGACTGGGTGTCATTCGGACGATCGGCCTAGGACTGGCCTCGATCATCCCGTCGATATTCGGTGCCGCAGCAGATCGTGGGTTCTTCGACGAGGGATTCTACGCCCTCGCTGTCTTGGCAGTGCTGATGATGGTTGTTACGACCCGGATGCCGACTAACTGATGGACGCCTCACTAGTCTCTCCACCAGACACCTTTTCCGCTGTTTCCCCCGATATCTTGTTTGGCTGCAGGCACAGTACACTTATTCATATCCCCTCGAATTGTTTGGACGGATTACTGATGACAAACTATGATCTCTTTCTCGGCGGTGAATTCCGTCCGTCGAGCAGTGACGATCGCATCAACGTGGAGTATCCGTACGACGGCACCGTCTGGGCGTCCGTCCCCAGCGGGACTGCGGAGGATGTAGACAGAGCCGTTGCAAGCGCCCGCGAGGCGTTCGAAATCTGGCGTGATACAAGACCAAGCAAACGCCGAGATATCCTGTTCGACATCGCGGATGCGATCGATCGAAACGCACAGGAACTCGCAGAACTGGAGACACGTCAGAACGGTAAGCTCCTCCGCGAGATGCGACCGCAGATGGAGACGATGGGCGAGTGGTATCGGTATTACGGGACGCTCACAGAGGAGGTCGGCGAGGGGCGGACGATCCCGGTCGACAACAAGGACGGACAAATGTTCAATTACACCCGCAAGGAACCGTACGGCGTCGTCGGGGCGATCACGCCGTGGAACTCGCCGCTCCTCCTAACGACTTGGAAACTCGCGCCAGCGCTGGCGGCCGGAAACACGTTCGTCCACAAGCCGAGCGCCCAGACCCCGGTCAGCGCTCTCCGGTTTGCGGAGATTATCGCCGAAGAGACCGATCTCCCAGCGGGCGCGTACAACGTCGTCACCGGTCACGGGAACAAAACCGGGAACGCGATCACCAACCATCCCGACATCGACAAGCTCGGATTCACCGGGAGCACGTCTGTCGGTCGTCAGATTGCTAGGAAAGCGGGCGAAAACCTCTCTCCGGTGACGCTCGAACTCGGTGGAAAGAGCCCGAATATCCTGTTTCCCGGAATCGACCTCGACGACGCCGTCAACGGCGTGATGAAGGGGATCTTCGCAGCTACCGGCCAGACCTGTCTCGCCGGCTCTCGGGTGCTTGTTCACGAGGACATCAGAGACGAATTCGTCGAGCGGTTCGCAGATCGGGCGGCCGACATCACGCTCGGCGATCCGATGGATCCGGATACGGATATGGGCCCAGTCGCGTTCCGGGATCAGTGGGAGACCGTTCGGGACTACATCCAAATGGGGAAACAGGAAGGCGCGGAGATCGCCTTCGGCGGCGAACAACCCAGTGATCTGCCGGGTGAGTGCTTCATCCAGCCGACGATCTTGATCGATGTCGACAACAGTATGACTGTAGCTCAGGAAGAAATCTTCGGACCGGTGGCGAGCCTCATCATGTTTTCCGACGAAGAAGAGGCGCTCGAAACCGCGAACGACTCGGACTACGGTCTCGCGGCCGGCGTCTGGACAACGGACATGAGTCAGGCGAACCGCATGGCCGAGCGACTCGAAGCCGGAACGGTCTGGATCAACGAATACCGCGTCGTCGCCCCCAATTCCCCGTTCGGCGGCTACAAGGACAGCGGACTGGGTCGCGAAATGGGTCACGAAGGTCTCGAAGCCTACTACCAGACCAAGAGCGTCTGGATTGACCACTCCGGCGAGATCGGCGATCCGTTTTCGCTCGACGTGAGCTAAGACCACCGACGTTCGGTCCTCGGTCCGTATCCTCCTTTTGGCGTGGCACGTGACATTGGCACAAAGAATTAAGAGACGATGCGTCTAAGCCAGCAGTACTCATGACGTGGAACCGTGAAATCCACCGTGAATTGGCACCTTCCAGCGAACAGGTCGGGAGGATCGACCTTCCTGTTCAAAACGACTCGGGAGTGTGCCGATGACCTACGACGTGGCACTTTCTGGGGACTCGTTGCTGAATCGCCGTATCTCGGTCATCGATGAACCTGACTTCCGCTCTATCATCGAGCTCTTCCAGAACGCCGACATCGGTTATACGCATCTGGAAACGTCGATATACGACTACGACGACGATGAGATGTTCCCGGTCGCTGAGGCTGGTGGCACCTGGCAGCGCGCACCCCCGTTCGTCGCAGAGGAACTGAAGTGGGCAGGATTCGACATCGTCTCTCACGCGTCTAATCACGCGCTTGACGGCGCGTACGGCGGTCTGTACAGCACATGGGAGGCGCTGGACGAAATCGGGATCCCGTATGCCGGGACGGGAATGGATCTCGGAGAGGCACGAGCACCGGCGTACCTCGACACCGAAGTCGGTCGCGTCGGCCTCGTCTCTATGGCAACGTCCTTCCAGCGCTGGGCGCGCGCCGGCGAAGCTCGAAGTGATTTCCGGGGACGGCCGGGCGTCAACCCGCTCCGATACAACTACGAAGTCGGCCCGGAGGAACTGGAAGAAGTCAAGAAATTGGGGGAGAAAATGGGTTGGTGGATCACCAACCTCGAAAACTCGTGGCTGCTCCACCCGCCGGGGCTGCATAACACGCTGTTCGAGTTCATCGAGCGGGACGAACCTGGGATGGAGATGGTCCCCAACGAGGACGACAGAGAAGGTAACCTCCGCTCGATCCGCGACGCTAGTCGGCAATCCGACTTGGCGATGGCCCACCTCCACATCCACGAGTGGAAGCCAGAGGAAGACCCGAGCGTTTCGCCGGACTGGGTTCCGGAGTTCGCCCGCGATTCCGTTGATGCCGGTGCCGATATCGTGATTGTTCAGGGTAGTCACGCACCGTTCCGAGGCATCGAAGCCTACGACGACAGTATCATCTTCTACGACCTCGGTGACTTCTTCTTGATGAGCAACACGGTTGAGAAGCTTCCTGCGGACTACTACACCCGCTGGCGACGTGGCCTCGAGGTTCACCGAAAAGATGCCACGCCCTCCGAAGGCTACGACGCTCGACCAGAATCGTGGGGTGTCGTCCATCCGCCGGGCGGCTACCGTTCGCACTCGCCGGTACTCGGGAACATCGTGCCGGTCTGTGAGATGAGCGACGACGGTGACGTGCTGCGAGTCGAGCTTCACCCGGCACTCATGGGCGAGAAGGCACTCGAGGGACCCGTGAAGACGGCTGGACTCCCGATGCGTGCGACCGGCCAAAAGGCCCAGAAGATCGTAGAGCATATCGACGCCCTCTCACAGCCCTACGACACCGAGGTGACTCACGAGGACGGCGTCGGCGTAATCACCTTCGAGTAGTCCAGGCGGTCCGTCTCGGTTTTTTGTTCATCACTCTTCGAGTTTCGCCTGCCGGAGACGTACGCCGTTGCCAGTTGACGAGTGAAACAGATCAGCGGGAAATTGCGTGCTGCGAGCGCTACTGCGATTCTTCGACGTAGGCAGCCGCTTGTTCGCCTGCGATCTTGCCGAAGACGGCGGCGTTCGTCAGACCGGTCCCACCAGCGTAGTTGTTGTAGAGGAGTCCGCCAGTGGAGTTCCCCGCGGCGAAGAAGCCGGGGATGATCTCGTCTCTTGTATCGAGGACTTCTGTCTTCGGGGTAGTCGCGACGCCGCCGAAGCCGAACGTCATCCCGCCGGTGACGGGATAACCGGTGAAGGGCGGTTCGTCCAGTGGAATTGCCCAATTTGATTTGGGTGGCTCGACGCCGACCGTACTATTGTCGTCGAGGCTGTTGGGATCGTAGTGGTCGATCGCGTCGGGGTCACAGGCCTCGTTAAAGGCTTCGATGCTCTCGACGGCGCGGTCGCTCTTCTCGATGTCGAGTCGCTGGACCAGTGTTTCGATGGAGTCCGCGGTTACGGGCCGGGTCGGTCCCTGGTGGGCTACGTCGTCGACGACTTTCGAGTCGACGATCACGAACGATTCGTGATACGATTGCTCGAAGATCTTCCGGCCGTACTTCGCATACATGTGTGCTCGCGAGTCTGCCCCCTCGTTCAGGAAGCGCTCGCCCTCGTGATTAACGATGATACCGTACTGGAACCCACGGACGTTGGTGATACCGCCCTCGACTTCGGGCGATCCGGCGTCGATGATGGCCATATGGGCATCGCCCCACTCGCCTTCAGACTTTGCTCCGAGGTTCATTGCTGCGTCCAGGATGCCGCCCGTGTTGTACCGGCTCCCACGAACTATCATGTTCCCAAACCCAGGACCGTAGTATTTGGTCCGCTTTTCTTTGCTTGATCCATAGTCTCCGGCAGCGAGCACCGTGGCCTCGGCAGTAAACCGCGTCCGAGTACCGTCGACGAAGGCGGTCACGCCTGTGACTGCTCCCTCGTCAGAGCGGTGGAACTCCTGGGCGTCGGCGTTATAGTACACGTCCACGCCGTTTTCTTTCATCAGCTCGGTCATTTGGTCGATGAGCTTCTCCCCGCCGATCCAGACGCGACCAGCGACCCAACCGGGGTAGGGTGCCTGATACTCCCAGTCGATCCCGCGCTCGGTCAGCCACTCAAACATACCAACCGACCCTTCCGTCATCGTCTCCAAAAGTTTCTCGTCGGCTTTGAACTCCGTGATCTTCATTAGGTCCGAGTAGAAGTCGGCGACGCTGTAGTCGTTGACGTTAAAATCGATGTCCAGATCGATGTCAGCCGTGGGTATCCGGAATGTCTCGGTGAACTGGGTGTGGCCGCCTCGACGTTTCTTTGGGGCTTTTTCCAGAACTGCCACTGACATATCCTGCTCGGAAGCACGTAATCCAGCGGCGAGACCGGCCATTCCAGAGCCTATAACGACGACATCGTAGGTTTGCTGCTGCATAGCCAATCTGGGGCTTCACCTAGTAATAAAACTTTGGTCCAAGAGATCGATTACAATGGTGAACTGATATTTTGAATGTCACTTTCTCCGATGGAAACGGGGTACTGACCCAAACAGTTTAATTTGAGAACTGTAAACACCAAGAGTGATGTCTACTCCAGAGCAGCTAGAGATCGGAATTGTTGGACTCGGCCAAATGGGTGGTAACATGGCGCGTGGGCTGTTGGAGAAAGGCTTCACCGTCACGGGATCTGACATCAGCGAGGACGCTCGTGCGCAGTTCGAAGAGTACGGCGGGACACCAGTCGAAACGCCCGCTGAGGCCTCCGAAAACGCGGATATTATCGTGACGAGCCTGCCGAAATCTCAGATCGTCGAATCCGTGTACCTCGGCGAGGATGGCATTCTCTCCACGGCGAAAGAGGGAACCGTCGCACTGGAAATGAGTACGATCAACCCAGAGACCTCAGAGAAGGTCGCAGCCGAAGCGAAAGAACAGGGCGTCGAATTTCTTGCGTCGCCGGTCAGCGGCGGCCCTGAAGACTGCCACGCGGGAACACTAACAATAATGGTCGGCGGCGACGAAGACGTTTTCCACCGCAACGGCGTTCAAACAGTTCTCGACGCGATGTCGCAGAAACTGTACCACGTCGGTGATGTCGGTGCCGGTCCCACAGTCAAACTCATCAACAACGTCATGTCGCACAGTAACATGTTGATAGCGATGGAAGCAGTCGCACTCGGCCGCGACCGGGGCGTCGAGGGCGACGTGATGCTCGACGTCATCGGCAACGCCGGCGGCGGGTCCAACCAGTTCAAAAAACGGATGCCGCGCGTACTCAACCGAAACTTCGATCCAGGGTTCACCGTTGATCTCACGACCAAGGATCTTGGGATTGCGCTCGACATGGCCGATTCGAGCGACTATCCGATGTACGTGGTGAACCTCGTGCGGAACCTGTATCAGACTGCGAGCGCTCGCGGTCTGGGAAGTGAGGATTTCAGCAGCGTCGTCAAATTGTACGAGGAACACACTAATTCGATCGTCGACGCACCGTACGAGGTCGACGAGTCCTTCGGCGGATATTGAGTCTGGGCTCACATCACAAGGAGATGTAGTAGCGTGGCGCTCGTGTCGACGTTAACAGCGCTTGTTCGAAAACGGATTGAACGAGAACTATGCAGATTCGGGCGGGTATTCGTGCTGGTACTCGGTGAACGGGAGATAATCTTCACGGAGTGGGAAGATTGCCATGAGAAGCGCCGTCTCGTCTGTCGCCGAACTATGCTTGACACCTGGAGGGATGTTGACGATGTCGCCGGCGTCGAGCGTCACTTCTTTGCCGTCGATGACGAAGTCGCACGTCCCCTCGACGACGAACGCTATCTGTTCCCAGGGATGTGAATGCTCCGAGTGTACTGTCTTCTCATCAAGCGTATTGAACCCGATGATGGTGTCGTGCCCTCTGAAGTATTGCCCGACCGTGCCTGGTCCTCGTTCCTGTTCTGGGATGTCGTCGATGTTGTACACTGTCGGCACCGCGTCCGCTTCGTACATACGAACCATAGCGGACGAACGTCGCAGCGATATAAAAATCTTCTTGGGGATCCGGAAGTCTTTCGTCGCGCCGTGATCACTCGATCCCAATTACGGAGCGGAACCGATGGGCGGCGTAGGAGTGACTATATTCGTACGGTACGAAGTCGTCCGGTGGACCGATGGAGATCGGCGTCACTCTGCACTCGATCAGCGATGGTCCCGGCCGGTTGACGGCTTCGCGAAACGTCGACTCGAACTCTTCGGGCGTCGACGCTCGCTCACTCTGTATGCCACAGCTCTCTGCGACGCCAGCAAAGTCAACATTGGCGGATGCGTTCGACTGCCCTCCAGTCGTCCCGTAAACGCCGTTGTCCCGCACCACGATCGTTAGGTTGTCCGGGCCGTACGCACCGACAGTCGACAGACAGCCCATCGACATCAGCATCGAGCCGTCGCCGTCGAGGACGACCACGTCCTCGTCAGTCCGGAGCGCGATTCCCATCCCAGTGGGCGTCGTTCCGCCCATGCCACCGTCCATGTAGAAGTTTCGCTCGCGGTCCCTAATCCTTGCGAGCACCCACGAGGCTACCCCGAGGTTCGCAACGATGGCTGCGTCCGGCGTCTCCTGCAGTATGGCCTCAACGATCTCTTCGTCGTCGATACGTAGAGTATCTGGGTCAGTCATCTTTGCCTCCCGTGAGGGTCCGCTCTAGGAAAAGTACGTACGGCTCCTTCGTCGCGAACGCCGTCTCGGCCGCTAAGGCGGTCTCAGATTTGGCGGCGTCGGCGTTTTCGAGCTGATAGTTCCGGACCCCGAGGTCGTTGAGCATCCGTGGCAGCCCGTATCCGGCAGCGACCTGTGCCCGGTTGTGTTCGCCGATGGCGCCACGCCGGGTCACGATCCCGAGAAACGGTAACTCGGCGGGGATCGCGTGCGAGCCGAGCGCGTTGAAACAGTTGGCGAGCCCGCTCGATTGACAGATCAACGCGCCTCGGCCGCCACCGAGCCAGACGCCGCTGAGCAGTGAGACGGCTTCCTCTTCCCGGGCCACTCGGACTGTCTGAAACTCGTTGTCGTCTATAAGACGATTGAGCAATCCATCGAGTACCGTGTCCGGAAGGTATGCTATGAAGTCGATCTCACTCTCCTTGAGTGCGTGAAACGCGTCTTCTTCCCATGACATACTCGTCCATATCGGAGCGGTGGCATAAGTGTTACTCGGTGGTCTGAGCCCCGATAGCGATACAATTCGGCTTGGGACTGGTGATGAGGAACAAAAAGACTGGTCTGTATCCTGGACACTGGCCTAAACGATGAGGTGCTGGACGCGATCCTTGGCGCGATTGAGTTCGTGCAGTTCGGTACAGTCGTGGATGATCTGTTGAATCTGCCGTTCGGTCATATACTCCGTAGACAGCGACCGCTTTTTCCCTCGATTTCAGCGTCGGATATCGGTCGTTCCGGATGGCCGCTGGGATAGCCAACTCTTGTCTCATATTCCTCACCGTCGGTCGTGGTAATCCTGACAATTGAAGGAACATGTCGTGGATTCTCACGTCGGTGTGCGTTCAACGACCCATCTTCGACGGCCGAGACTTTCTGCGTCATCTCGTGGACGCGACTGTTCGTGAGGTAATCTTCGCGGTACTGCCGCGGGGTCACTTTCCGGTCGAGTACGACAACCGAGACATTGTACGGAAGGCTGTGGTCTGCTGTTTCCCTGTTGAGATCGGTTCACCACTTCTCCGGGCAGCTCGCGTAGATCTGTATGGCGTGATCGAACGTATGGATGTCGATCTCTTCGAGGTCTTTGGCTTCGAGATTGTGCTCGGTAATGATGTCGAGTACCGTCAGCGATGGGTGCGAGAAATAGCCGCAGGCAAACGTCTTGAAACTCGTTCCGAGGATTCGGAACCTTCCGCTACATCCACCGAGGTCGTCGAACAACACTTCGCCGCCAGAAACCGCTTCGAAGAACCCTCTGTCTCCCTCAAACGCATGTCCGGGTCCCGTGGGCCCGTCCCTGGCCATCTGGCAGGCCTGGATCACGTTGTGCGTCGCGTAGGGCTGGACGATCGCTTTCCAGTTCGAAACGGCATCGCGCCTGGAGATAATGAGTCCGTTGTTCGACATGACGGCGATTCCGAGCGCATCGGTCAACTCCTGTTGAGAGAGTCCGATCAACTCCCCGGCCGCCACTGCTACGGCGTGGGCACCCCACGTGACGTAGTCGAATCCCCTGTTCCAGATGGTGCCGGTATCGAATCCACGACCCTGAATCTCGTAGGCGAGCACGATCGCTTCAAGAAGTTCTGCCCCGCTCGTATCTTCTTCTTCCGCCACCGAGACGAGCGCCGGTATGTGATCGCTGGGATGGCAGACCGACTCGCCAGTGGTGTTACATTCGTTGAAGTCCAGATACCGTCCCATCGTCGAGTTGACGAGCGCGGTGTACTCTGTCGGGATGGTTCGGTTGCTCCCGAGGATGGTCGCACCGTCGTCTCAAGGTGCTCGATTGCCGTACGTTCGACTGAGGCTCTTACTTGGCTGGCTGGTGAACCCTCCGATGGTACACCCAAGTGCATAGAGTGTGAGTGCGTTCGTCTGTTGGATTACCTCTCGGAGAAGTCGCTGATCTAAAGCGAGAGATTATACTCTGCGAAATCGGAGATTGTCAACGCTATGTCAAAACTATATATGATGACAAATAAACTTTCCGGGACCGAAAAAGAGCACCACTTGACTAGATCCCACCTCGTTCGTTCGACGATCAGCGATACAAAGAACGGGAGAGATGACGGCTCACGATTGACCTGATCGGTTACACACCAGTTAGACCGACCGATATTATTATTTGTGACGCACTCTGAAATCCACCACGTGTTATGAAAATCCTTGTCACGGTAAAGGAGTCCGCGGTCGTCGCTGACGACTTCGAAATAGACGGAACATCGATTGCGGAGAAGGATCTCACGTATTCAATAAACGAATGGGACGAATACGCCTTGGAGGCGGCTGTTCGGAGTCGGGAGGACGGTCTCGCCGATGAGGTCATCACGGTTACGATCGGGCCGGAGCGCAGCGAGGAGACGATTCGAACTGCGCTCGCGAAAGGTGCGGATCGGTCCATCCGAGTCTGGGACGACACACTCAAGACGCAGGATTTGCTCGACGTGGGATCGAAGACGGCGATCCTCGCGGCAGTAGTAGCACAAGAGTCGCCCGGTCTCGTTCTCACAGGCGTTCAGGCACACGACGACGGTTTCGGTGCGACGGGCGTCTCTTTAGCGGATGCGATTGGATTCGATTGGGCCGCGGTGGTTACTTCGCTCGACATCGATGCTGAAGACGAGACTGCAGAAGTACGGCGAGAACTCGAAGGCGGGCTGGAAGAACGGGTCCGGGTCCCGCTTCCCGCCGTCTTTTCTGTCCAGACCGGTATCAACGAGCCCAGGTACGCCAGCTTGCGTGGCATCCGACAGGCGCAGCGCAAGCCGGTCTCGATCCAGTCGCTCGACGACCTCGGAGTTGATCATGAACTTGCCGAGAGCACGATCACCCTTTCGGGACTATACGAGCCCGAATCGGGGACAGACACGGAGTACTTCGAGGGGGACGCCGAGTCACAGGCTAAGCGTCTCGCCGACGTTCTCGCCGACAGAGGGATCGTCCAGCCATGAGTGTCCTCGCCGTTGCCGAGCACCGGCAAGGTGAACTCCGGGATGAGAGCTACGAAATCGTCACTGCTGGCCACCAACTGGCCGATGCCGTCGGTGGCGAACTCGATCTCGTGGTCGTCGGTGGAAACGTTGACGAGTTCGCGAATGCTCTAAAAAAGGAAGGCGTCTCGACGATATACACGATCAACCACGGGATAGAGTTCCAGCCAACGGTCTACACGCAGGCGGTCACTGCGCTGTACGATGAGATCAGACCCGATATCGTCCTGACTCCCAACAGCGTGAACGGTCTGGGCTATGCCCCGGCTGTTGCGAACAGACTCGGCATCCCAATCGTCACCGATGTCGTTGATTTCTCCAGCGAGGCTGGCCTCGTGCTGACGCGTGAAATGTACGGGTCAAAGGTCCAGACGACTGTTCAGACGCCGACCCCGGCCGTCGTCACGATCCGCGGGCGGACGTGGGAGCCAACGGAAGCCGATGGGAGTGCAGAACGCGTCGACTTCGACTCGGGAATCGACGAGGCGTCCGTTCGATCGACGCTACTCGGATTCGAAGAGACGATGGAAGGCGACGTAGACATTTCTTCGGCGAACTTTATTGTCTCGATCGGTCGCGGGATCGAAGACGAGGACAACCTCTCGCTGATAGAAGAACTCGCGGACACCCTCGGAGCAACGCTCGCCGCGTCGCGTCCCATCGTCGACAACGGTTGGCTCCCACGCGCCCGGCAGGTTGGTCAGTCCGGTAAGGAGGTCACTCCTGATGTGTACATCGCCATCGGTATCTCTGGGGCTGTTCAGCACGTGGCCGGCATGAAAGGAGCAGATACGATCATTGCGATCAACACTGATCCCGACGCGCCGATCTTCGACATCGCCGACTACGGTATCGTTGGGGACTTGTTCGAGGTGATTCCGGAACTTATCGAGGCGTTCGAGTAAATAAGTATACACATCGAGCGAGTCGGTGATCTTCGATTCGTTATTTGACCAAAATTATAAAACGTCCTGTAGTGAACTATCTCAAACACGCTGTGACATTTACTAGCGAGCGGAGCCTAGTAACTGGCTGGCAGGGACGCTATGATGAAGATTTCGCCATCGGCGACATCTACAAACACCCGTACGGTCTGACGGTGACGGAAACGGACAACGTCTGGCTGACGAACTTGACGATGAACCTGAGTTCGATGCACTTCAACGAGGCGTACGCTGTCGAGGCTGAGTTCGGTGAACGCCTCGTTGACGGGACTTTCATCATCGCGCTGGCCATCGGAATGAGCGTCATCGACATTAGCGCGAACGCGACAGCCAACCTCGGATACAACGATATCCGAAACCATGCCCCCGTCTTCCACGGGGATACGCTGTTTGCCGAGTCTGAAATCATAAAAAAGCGAGAGGAGTGAGTCCCGCGAGCACGTCTGCTTCGTCACTGTGGAGCTACGAGCGTATAATCAGGACGACAGCAAGACACTTTCGCTCGAACGGACGGTCATGGTCCTCAAACGGTCACACACCAAACCGACGGCCGCAAAACCGACCAGCTGGCCCGAAGGTATCGGAACGCAACCGGAGACTCTTGATGAGTGAGTGGATTTCCCAGCGAATCAACGGAGACGTTCCTATCGTCGCCGTGACAGCGGCGGCGGCGCTCGTTGACCACTTCGGTCTCATTGCGGTCAATCCCGTCCCCTATATGGACCTCTACGGCCACGCGAACTCCACGCACTAACGGTACGAGGATGCTAAACGGCGTCGGCGGCAGTGGCGATTTCGCGAGGAACGCGCACCTCTCTGTCATGGCGTTGGGTTCGACGGCGAAAGGCGGCGAGATCTCGCGGATAGTCCCGATGGTGCCTCACGTCGACAATCCCGAGCACGACGTGGACGTCGTGATCACCGACCAGGGCATCGCCGATCTCCGCGGAACGGTGCCCCTCGAACGCGCGACGGCGTTGATCGACAACTGTGCGCACCCATCGTTCAGAGACAGGTTGCGTGGCTCCCTCGACAGAGTGGACGCTGGCGGTGGAAATATCCGGCACGACCTCGAAACGGCGATCTCGTGGCATCGTCGATGGATGGGTGGCTGAGGGAGCGACTGGTCGGCGGGTAGTAAGATCATGTCGATGCTCTTCAACACTCGAACATGGAGAAATTCACTATTTTTGAAAACAGTAAAGACTTTACGCTCTCTCAATGATACGCGGTTATGGTTGAGCGATTGACCAGACGGCAGTTAGTGCAGGTAGCAGCAGCATCGGGTATCGTTGGATTGGCTGGATGTACCGAACAGAGTCTTTCGGGTGGGGGCGAATATCCATCACAGGAGATCAGAACCGTTGTCCCGTGGTCCGCCGGTGGCGGAACGGATCAGACCGTTCGACAGTTGGTCAACGTCGTTGAAGACAACAGTGACCATCAGTTCGTCGTCGAGAATGTCACCGGTGCGTCGGGGACAGTCGGCCAGAGCGAGGTCTTGAACGCCGAGCCTGACGGATACACGATCGGGCTCATCTCGAGTACGCTCTGTATACTTCCGCACATCGGGCTGGCGGATTTTGCGCCGACGGACTTTACGCCGATCTTTCAGTACAATTCCGATCCGCGAACACTCATCGTCCACGAGGATACGCCCTACGGCTCCCTCGAAGAGTTCCAGCAATACGCTTCCGAGAACCCCAGTGAAGTCACTATCGGTCCCGGCGGGCTCGGGAATATCGATCACCTCGCGGCAGCTGGACTGGGCGACGTGATGAACGTGGAACTGAACATCGTCCCGTACGCTGAGGGAGCGGCGAACGCGATCCAGGCCACCCTGAACGGGGAAGTCCATGGCACGACCGTCGGTGCAGGCGATGCTATTTCGCAGATCGAAGACGGGCCACTCGAAGTGCTTGGCGTGATGGGAAATGAACGGCTTGATATCCTCCCTGATACCCCGACGTTCCCTGAGGCGGGATACGAGTGGGAAGTCGCAGTCTGGCGGATCTTCGTCGCGCCGCCGGACATGTCACAGGAGCGTGCTCAGACGCTATACGACATTCTAAATACAGGTTGGGAGACCGATGAGTACCAATCATGGATGTCCGAGCGCGGCTACGGGCTCGTCAACCGCGGTCCGGACGAGCTTCCCGAGTACATCGAATCACAGTTTAACTCCTTCGAGGAACCAGCCCAGCTGATGGAAACAGAGTGATCAATATCGACATGGTACACACGAGTATCGCTGTACGCGACGAACTCTCGTCAGTCCTGTTTATCGCTCTCGGAATTGCGATCGTCTACGTTAGCTCCTCGTTTCCGTCGGGTACGACCCGTGCTCCCGGTGCGGGCTTTTTCCCGCAGTTGCTCGGGATCGCGATCGTCGTGCTCGCGAGTATCGACATCGTTACGAGACGAAAGTTCGAGGCCGACTCACACCAGCAGATCGAGCTGGCCGATGCGAAGACGTTCCTCACCGTTGTCGGCCTGTTCGCTGCGTACATTTTTGTGATCCCGCTCATCGGGTTCATCATCTCGACGGCGATCTATCTCTATTTGATCGCGGCGTACTCCGGCGTGACATTCAAGCGCCGGGTATTGATCACCATCGTTACGCCGGTTGTGTTACATTATCTGTTCTCGGAATTTCTCTCACTACCGCTCCCCGAAATTCCGTTCCTCGCAAACCTCCTCTCTTGACCTGGATGATCGTCGGGTCACGCCGACCCGATACATCCCGGTCGTAGTAGCCGATCACCACACTGGAGCAGACGATCGTCCCGACAATTTGTAATCGTCAATCATGCAAAGATTCTTAGTAATGGATGACAGTACGTTTTGGAAATGAACATTCTAGCTAACCTTCTAGCGGCGAGTGAGCTGGTGTTACAACCGTTACCGCTGACACTACTAATTGCGGGCGTCGTCCTCGGAATCGTCGGAGGCGCGATTCCTGGCGTAAGCGGAACCATGTCTGTGGCCTTGTTCGTCTCGTTCACCTTTACCATGGAGCCTGTCCCTGGGTTGATGTTGCTGCTGGGGATCTACGGGGGTGCGATGTACGCGGGATCAATCCCGGCGATCCTCATCCGGACGCCGGGAACGCCCGCCGCGGCAGCAACGATCTTCGACGGATTTCCAATGTCGAACCAGGGACAGGCCGGTCGGGCGATCAGTATCTCGACAGTCGCCTCGGCGGTGGGGGGATGATCGGCGTCGTGATCCTGGCGGTAATGGCGCCGCAGATTGCCAAGGTCGCGCTCAATTTTCGCTCTCCCGAGTTCTTCGCGCTGGCGGTGTTCGGTCTCACTATCATCTCGAGCGTCAGTAGCGAGAACCTGAACAGAGGTCTGCTTTCGGGGCTGCTGGGGATGTTCCTCGCGACGATCGGCCTTGATCCGATGATCGGTTTCAGCAGATTCGCCTTCGGTATCCCGACGCTCACCGCTGGCGTCGACTTCATCGTCGCTATGGTCGGCCTGTTCGCCCTCTCTGAGGGGATCGACCGTTACATCAAGGGGATCGAAAAGTCGGTTCCGAGACAGGAACTACAACTGAGGAACATGCTGCCGAATACGAGCGACCTGAAATCGATCTCCGGAACGACGGTCGGTTCGAGCGTTCTCGGCGGCTTCCTCGGTGCGCTCCCCGGCGTCGGTGGGACTATCGCTTGTTTCGTTACGTACAACGAAGCGAAACGGTGGATAGGGATCCTGAAAGGAAAACTTCCTACGCCACCTTTTGGCGAGGGTAACATCCACGGTATCGCGTCGGCTGAGTCAGGGAATAACGCCAGTACGGCGGGCGCACTTATTCCGGCGCTAACCTTAGGTATCCCCGGTGACTCCGTGAGCGCGATTCTGATCGGGGCACTTCTGGTCCACGGGTTCCGACCGGGGCCGTCCATGTTCAGCGGAGACACAGCGCTCGTGTACTCCATCTTTTTCGGCTTCTTCCTCGTCTACGTCGTCGTCCTCGTTGTCGGACTGTTGGGTGCGTCAGTCTGGGCTCGCGTGATCAGTATCCCGCAACGATATCTCTGGCCGGTCATCTTTGTGATGGCACTTCTGGGCGCGTTCGCGATCCGGGGTAATCTCCTCGACATGTGGATCATGTTCGGAGTCGGTATCCTCGGGTATCTGCTTCGAACCAACGAGTACCCGCTCGCACCGATCGTCCTCGGGATGATCCTCGGCCCGATCGCCGAAACGAATCTCCGGCGCTCGCTCGCGCTCTCTGGTGGATCACTGGACATCATCTTTACAAGTCCGATCGCACTGTCGATCTTGGCAATCTCTTTGATTGTGTTGCTGTTCCCAATTCTCAAGCGAGTTATCGCGGCGGCGCGACTACTCCAGAACGATGCTGCTCAGTAGTACACGGCAGCAATTGACCGGAATTGCGTGTTCGACACGTGTTGTTTTCCGGACGACTGGTGCCTCCTTAGGATATCTGTCGAACTAACGAGATGATCCCCCATAATTAATATGTGCGTTTGAACAAGAGAGAGTGTAATATGCTGAAGAAAAGCATTGATATCGGAATGATTGGACTCGGGAAGATGGGGGGTAACATGGCGCAAAATCTCCTCTCGTCCGGCTTTCCCGTTTGCGGGTTCGACGTCAGCGACGCTGCTATCAGCAAGTTCCGTGAATCTGGCGGTACGACACGGGACTCACCCGCCGCGGTCGCTGCGGACGTCGACATTATGATCACAAGCCTCCCGAAGGCATCTGCTGTCAAAGAAGTATATCGGGGCGGCGACGGCATATTCCAGAGTGGTGACCCTGGCCTCATCGTTCTGGAGATGAGCACGATCAGTCCCGATATGGCGACAGAACTCGCTGAAGAGGCTGCTACGCACGATATCGATGTACTCGGCGCACCCGTGAGCGGGGGTCCCGAAGAGAGTCGCGATGGCACGCTGACAATCATGGTCGGTGGTCGTCAGGAGGTCTTTGACGACGAGCGGACCCAGACAGTCCTCGAGCACCTCGGTGAGGACCTCTACTATACCGGTGATATTGATTCGGGCCACATGATCAAACTGATAAACAATGTCATGACCATGGGGAACCTGCTGCTGGCGATGGAAGCTGTCTCGCTGGGTGCGGCCCGAGACATCGACGGAGAGGTCATGCTTAAGGTACTTGGAAAGAGCGGTGGCGCGTCGAACCAGTTTCACAAACGGATGCCGCGCGTGTTGAACCGCAACTTCGAGGCGGGGTTTACCATCGACTTAGGGAAGAAAGATGTGGGACTCGCACTCGATACGGCTAGGTCGATGGATCAATCGATGATCACAACGAGCGTCGTGTTCAATTTATTTACGCAGGCCAGTCGCGATGGCTACGGCGACGAAGATATCAGTGCGATCGTGAAACTGCTTGAGGAAAATCGCGGAACGACTGTCGACGCCGAAAACGAGGTTGACGAGGCTTACGATGGCTACTGACGCGCCGATGTCCTCGATGAGTTGTCTTCCGATCGGTTCCTCAATCGAACTATCCAGTTCCGCCCGTTTCGTCCCGCCCCCACAAGTTCCGTCGCGTGGCGGCACACGCACACCAGCAGGGTCTTCTTCGCGTTTTGTCCCTGATTAACGGACGACCGACTCTACGATGCTGTGAACAAGTTTTAAGTAGCGAAGTTCGGATTTCTTTCCATGGACCTCCAGTCAATTCGCGTCCTCGACCTGTCACATACGCTCCCGGGACCATACGGCACGCAGTTGCTCTGTGACATGGGCGCAGACGTTATCAAGATCGAACGTCCGGAAACCGGCGAACCGGGTCGCCAGCTCGGACGAACCCAGACGGACAGACGTCACGCACCGGTGTTTGAGGTGATGAACCGGGGAAAACGGAGTGTGACACTAGACCTGAAGCGCGAACGCGGGCTGGACGCGTTCCTCGAACTCGCACGAACCGCCGATGTCTTGGTTGAGCAGTTCCGCCCCGGTGTGGTTGACCGACTAGGCGTGGCCTACGACGACATGTGTACGGTCAACGACGAGATCGTGTACTGTTCGCTCTCCGGCTTTGGCCAGACCGGTCCGCTCAGTGAGCGCGTCGGCCACGATCTCAACTACGCGGGCTTTGCCGGCCTGATCGACATGAACCGACGTGACCCCGAGACGAAACCTACTCTCCCGGGGTTTCCCGTCGCTGACATGGCTGGTGGCGCGTTCGCCGCACTCTCAATCGTCGGCGCACTTCTCTCACGCGAACTCGGGGAAGGTGACGGCGAATACCTCGACGTTTCGATGACCGACGCATTGCTCTCGTTCTCACAGCTCCTTGCTGCACCGGCGATGGCCGGTGTCGAGCAGCGTCCGGGCGCAACCCGAACCACGGGTAAGTACCCCTGTTACGACGTCTACGAGACTGCCGACGGGCGATATGTGACTCTCGCTGCGCTCGAACCCGAGTTCTGGCAACGATTCTGTGAACTGATCGACCGCCCGGACCTCGTCTCAGACCACAAGTCCAACGACGAGACGACTCGAAAACGTCTTCGTAACGACCTCTCAGCGGTGTTCACACAGCGGTCGGCAGAAGAGTGGGAGACTCTTCTCGGCGACGAAGATGTGATGTTCGGCCCGGTACAGACTCTGGCTGAGGCGTTTGAGAGTGACCACTTTGAGGCGCGCGGCGTCATCGAATCGGACGACGGATTACTCAAGCGGATAGGATTCCCGGCTATAACGAATCGCGACCTAGGGCAGATCGAGTCGGCTCCCCCGGCCCTCGGCGAACATACTGACGAAGTCCTTCAGGAGGTCGGATTCTCTGCGGCGGAGGTAGCCACATTGCATGAGCAGGACGTGGTCTGATCAGCGAACGGTCAGGGCAGCGAGTTACCGAGGAAGGCCGCGTCGTGACCACCGACGAGTCTCCCCGCCTCGCCGACCCGTTTTCGGAGGCGTTCGATACTCTGATAGCACTCTTCGAGATCGACGAGTACCCCTGGGGGGAGATAGTCCCAGTTGAGCGGGGTCGTCTGTACTTCTCTGCCTGAGGCATCGACGAACGAGGTTGTCTTGGGGTTGAGGTTGTGCTCACAGTATGCCAGATCGCCGATCAAGGCGTGTGGTCCCGCGGCTGTCTCGACAATGACGGACTGCATCCCTCGTGAATGACCTGGCGTCAGTAGTATTTCGATACCCTCCCGAAGTCGATAGCCGCCGTCGACGATGGACGTCTCGACATGGTCGAGTGAATCGATATTTTCTGGGAGATAGTACTCTGCCATCGGTGGTAGCGGATCCTTCGCGGCGTCTAGCTCGGCGCGCTGGACGAAAAACTCCGCCTCCTCGAACAGGTCGTTGTTCGAGGAGTGATCGTGATGGAGGTGCGTGAGAATGACGTAATCGACGTCCGCTGGAGTGAGGTCTTGCTCGGCCAGTCCGTCCACGATCGGCTCCGGACCCCCTAGATCAACTTCGTTGCCGATGACGGTGCCGTCGCCGTCGGGTTCTTGTACACCCGTATCGACGACAATAACCGTGTCTTCGTCGGGGTCGTCCGCGGTAACAAGGAAGCTAATCGCCGGAATAGCCATCGCCGATCCCATGTCGGTCAAATACGTGTATTTGCCCTTGACCGAGTCGATCGTCGCACAGTGGATCGGATGGATGGTATACATGAGTACCCGATAGAGTGGCCCGAAGTCAAAAAGATTCGGGTGAGATTGTATCAGGTACGTCAGACGCGGCGGTCCCAGACCGCTCCCACGTCGCGCGAGAGCTTCGCTTTCTGAATCTTTCCGATCGCTGTTCCGCGTGGAATGGCGTCGACGAACTCGACGTACCGCGGAACCATGTAGCCGGGGAGTTCGGTTTCACACGCTTCGACGATGGTCTCCGGAGACAAATCGACACCATCGGCGAGCTGGATCACCGCCTTGATCTCTTCGTCGCCAACCTCGGCTGGAACGCCGATTACGGCGACGGCATCGACGCCCGGAATCTCCCCAATGCAGGTTTCGACGAGTTCGATGTTCACAAATTCGCCGCGGACGCGGATGCTGTCTTCCATCCGCTCGAGGAAGTGGATACGTCCCTCCACGTCGCGGTACCCGAGATCGCCTGTGTGGAACCAGAGGTTCTGCCAAGCGTCAACTGTCTTCTCGGCGTCGTTGTAGTAGCCGTCGAAGATAACGTGGGGTTCGGTAGGGCGAACGACGATTTCACCGGGTTTGCCGGTTTCGACCTCATGATCGTTCTCATCAAAAAACCTGACCTCCATGTCGTCGCGTTCGACGCCACCCATCTGCGTAAGCTTCTCGTCGTCTCGAATGTTGTCGTATGGTTTCGAAATCGTCGTGAGGCTCGTCCACGCGCCTGCTTCCGTCGACCCATACCCAGTGATGGTGGCTGGAATCTCGAACCGGTCGAGGAACTCTCTATCTCCTCCCTGGACGAGCCGAACAGCGTGTTGCGTCTCGATGTCCCGGACCGGTTGTGTTTTGAGGATGTCGATCATGCCAAGGTGGAGGAGTAACACTGACGGATCGAACGTTACCACCTGCTCCCAGAACGCTGACGCAGAGAACTGTTCGACTTTGATTGCTGTCGCTCCCGCGTGCACCGTGCCGTAGAGATGGAGGATCTGTGGACTGAGGTGGTACATCGCGAGCGGATCGAATATCCTGTCTTCGTTTGTCAGTTCGGCAGTCTCGCTGATGGCTGTACCCGCCGATATCGCGTACTGGTGGCTGAGCTGACACCACTTGGGTAGCCCCGTCGTCCCGGACGTGTGAATAAGGGCGAGCGGATGACCGGGTTTCATCTCCGGCGAATCAATCGGCTCGGTGTCGTACCTCGCCCGCAGGTCGGCCAGCGTGCCCGCACAGGTTGCGCTGGTGACGTCGACTTCTTCCTGTCCGCCTCTTTTCTCGACCACGACGACTGTCGACGGTGGTTGGTCGAGCCGTTTTGCGGCCGAATCGTACCGAGAGAGGAGGGTATCGCTGACGAACGTGAGATCTGCATCGGATTTACGGATTAGGTGTTCGAGCCCACCGCGTCTGAACTTAGTGTTCAACGACGCGGCTACCCCGCCCACTTTCGGAATCCCGAACAGCAGGGTCACGTACTCTATGCAGTTGGGTAAAAAGAGCAGGACAGTATCGTCGTCTTCGATTCCCTGATCAGTCAGTAGCCTCGCAATCTGCGTCCCTCGATTCGAGACCTCCCGGTAGCTCGCCTGTTCGTCCGGAAATTCGATGAACGTGTGCGCTCCGTATTGCTGGACTCGCTGGTTGAACCATTCGACGACGTTCATATTGACTCCAGCGTTCAGTGCCGTGATAAGGTTTGCCACTCCACACGTACTCTTCACAGTGCTAGCCGTCCTTTCCAGGGAACGATTATCACTGCACTATAGTAGCATTTGAAAGAATCCACTCACGCGATTGGTGAAACCTCTCATACACCCGCTGGAACAGCAACGTAGCCGGTTGCGAAGAGTTTCAAACGCTACTATAGCTCACTCCAGATGTGCACTCACGACGGTCTCGATATCTTCGGAAACCACCCGGGGATTCGTCTTCAATCGGCGCTCTTGGACGAGCGTCGCCTCGACGATTCGGTCGGCGTCGCTCTGGTCGAGACCGAGCTCCGAAAACGACGGGGGGAGACCGATGTCGTCGCGGACTCGCGTGATCTCGGCGATGAACGCTTCGGCGGTGTCGCCGACGCCGAACTCGTCTGCAAGTTCGGCGTACGCGTCGCGGCGGATCGGCAGGTTGTACTCTAGTGCAGGTTCGACTGACGCCGCGAGACATTCCCCGTGTGGTCGACCCGTGATTCCGCCGACTGCGGACGCAAGCGCGTGGATCGCACCCAGCCCGGAGTTCGAATGGGCGACCGCCGCAAGACACGACCCGAGACTCATCCCGCGCCGTGCCCCATGATCGTCACCGTCGAAGACAGCTCGTTCGAGCGATCCGTATACGAGTCCGAGTGCTCGGCGCGCGAGTGACCGGGAGATCGGGTTCGCCCCCTGGTAGGTAATGGGACGGTCTTCGACCCATCGGTAGTCCCGCGCGGTGAGACCTTCGAGAGAGTGCATGAGTGCGTCGAACCCCGACCGGGCAGTCACGGACTGGGGCAGATCGTAAGTTAGCTCTGGGTCGACGAGGGCGAGCATCGGCCGGAGCCGCTCGTCGCTAATCCCCCGCTTCACGCCTTCGTGGGTGACGACCGCGGTCTGGCTGACCTCCGAACCGGTACCGCTCGTCGTTGGAATGGCGACGAGCGGGGAGATTTCCCCCGGGATCTTCCCGGAACCGATATACTCGCCAGGATGGCCGCCGTGTGCGAGCAAGAGCGCGATTACTTTCGCCGTATCGAGCACCGAGCCGCCGCCGATGGCGACGACGCTGTCTACGTTCTCTGTCGGGAGATCGTCGAAGTCGTCTGTCGTCGGTTCCGTGGTCGATTCGTAGATGTGTTCCGCGTCGGTCTCGGCTATCACCCGATCGAGAAGCCCGGCCTCTCGGATGCCCGCATCAGTCACGACGAGCGGAGACGAGATGGTAAACTGGTCGAGTACGACAGGTAACTCGTCGACAATACCCTCGCCGAAGCGGAATCTGGTGGCGGTAAACGACAACGGAGTCGGATCTATGCTGTCCATTGCCACATCCACAGATGCCCACCATCTTAAAGATGTGAGGGCGACCATCGCGCTCACTTTCAGGATGTCGCCATGTCGAGATGGTGCTCCAGACGGGTGGAGCACCTGTCGGATGGGCCGTCTGCGTGCCGGTGTGGCGAACCCTTCGCCGGCACAACACTTTTGACGATACGAGTGATGTTTCGGCCAAGGTTCATGAAAGGCTACGACGCAGTACTTCGGCTTCTCGCCAGCGGAGATGTTGGAACGATTTTCACCCTCCTGTCCGAGGACACGATGCAGCTCGTTTCCACGCTCGATCACGAGTGGGGGGACGACATCGGAATGATCGATGTCAGGCACGAACAGGGTGCACTGGCGATGGCGGACGGCTACGCTCGGGCCACTGGCCGGATCGGCGTCTGTCTCGTCGGACGCGGCCCGGCGATCGCTCAGACGGGAACAGCGTCGGTGACGGCACGGAAGAATGGTTCTAACGTTCTCGTGATCGTTCCGGAAACGCCGCTAAAGGACGACTACGATGTAAAAGAGTTCGAACAGGAGAGCTACCTCCGGTCGACGATCGGGAACGTGATCTCGATCCGCAGCCACGAGACGCTGTGTTCGGACTTTCGGGAGGCGCTGCGTCGAGTAAAGGCCGGAAACGGGCCAATCGCCGTTCAGATTTCGTGGGATCTACTCGACTCGGAGATGGACGTGTCCGAGGACAAGTTTTTCGACCGGACTTCGGAATTAACTTCTGGTCCCTCTCGTGGACGCGTCCGACCGGATGCAGATAGAATCGAGCAGGCAATCAAGTTGTACGTGGACTCAAACGCGCACCAGCCGCCCCTCATTATCGCAGGGCGCGGTGCGATTGAGGCCGACGCGAAGGGGGTGATCGAGGAGTTCGCGGAGCGGACGAGTGCGCTGCTGGCGACGACCTTACAGGCGAGGGGCTACTTCTCTGATCATCCGTACTATCTCGGATTTACAGGCAGTTGGGGACGTACCATCGCCAACAAGTATGCCACCGAGAGCAACATTGTGTTCGCGGTTGGTGCGAGTTTGAATCCGTATACGACCGACAAAGGACGACTCTTCGATGAGGATGCGACTGTAATCCAGATCGACGAGGACCCGAGTAGCATCGGACGGTACACCGACATCTCCCTCGGTATCCACGGGGACGCTCTCCTGACCATAGACGCTCTGATTGAGGAGCTACGTCGGTTGGATATCGATCGAGCAGGGGAACTCTGGTCGGACGACCTTCGTGCGGAGCTAGAGACCGCTCCGGCGATGAGCGATCGGATTTTCCCCGAAGTCCCCGGAACGATCGACCCTCGCGACCTCGTTCGGACGATGGACGAGCTTTTACCGACGGATCGCACTGTCGTCTGTGGAAGTGGCCACTACACACGCTGGGTCCTCGACGGAATCCACGCCGATCCGGACGATTTCACATACGCTGGGGACTTTGCCGCCATCGGGCTCGGGCTTCCAATGGCCATCGGCGCTGCTGCTGCGATGAACAACAAGATGTGCATTGCTATCTGCGGAGACGCAGGACTCATGATGTCTATTCAGGAACTAGAGACAGCAGTACGAAACGAGATTCCTCTCATGATAGTCGTTTTGAACGATAGTTCGCTAGGAGCAGAATATCATAGTTTGGATAGTGTCATCGGAGACGGCGAGGTCGCACTCGTCGAAGCACCGGACTTCGCTGACGTGGCAAACTCTTTCGGTGCCGAGGGATTCACTGTGAGGAGCATCGACGAACTCGATGCGCTCGCGGATCGAATCAGCAACCGACCCACCGGGCCGATGGTCGTCGACTGTAAAGTGAACCACGAGGTTCGTCACCGGAGTAAGCTGTAACACTTGGCCGTGTCTTCGGGTATGGTACCGCGCTCGTCAGGTACCAGTCGAGTTTCAGGAGTGTTTACATGTTAGCCCTTAGTAACGAATCAATGCGCCATATCGAGAATCTCCCCAAGCGGAGATACTTGTACATAACCGACCCATCCGATTTCACGCGAGGTCCTCGACCGCGTCGCACCAACAATCGGGCGAGCGGTGACGCAACTACCACCGCTGTACGAAGCGATCGATCCCGACGCGCTCGTCGCACTGGTTGATTCCGTTGAAACAGACACTGAGAGTCCTCGACCCGACTTAGCTATTCTGGACAGCAATGCGTTGTTGATTCGGACGGAGCTCTTAACGTAGAAAAATCACGTCTGGAATATCCTATACACGGAAATGAGCAGTTAAGGGTCGGGCATTGTGCGTTTGAGCTCCTTCAGATCGACACCGAGTCAAGCGAGCCTGCGAACATCCACTATAATTATAAGTGATGAATACCAAACCTGGAAAACATGGCCCTAGTTAAATGTGAGAACCTCACAAAGGCATTCTCCACTCCGAACGGGGAAGAGATCGCTGTCGACGGGATTGATCTGACGATTGATGACAACTCCTTCGCGACCATTCTCGGTCCTAGCGGCTGTGGGAAGACGACACTCCTTCGGCTGATTGCAGGGCTCGAAACCCCGACCAGTGGTGAGATTTACTACGATAGCGTCCGGGTGACCGACAAACGCCCACAGGACCGTAACATCTCGATGGTCTTCCAGCAAGTCGCTCTCTTTCCGTTCTACACTATCCGGGAGAATATTCAGTATGGACTGAAATATGTCTCGGATCTGTCGAGCGCCGAGCAAAACGAGAAAGTCGAGGAGATGGCGAAGATACTCGATATTCATGAATTACTGGACAAGAAGCCTGGCCAACTGTCTGGTGGGCAGCGCCAACGTGCCGCGCTGGGTCGTGCACTCGTTCGCGAACCCGATGTCTTCCTCCTAGACGAACCAATGAGCGACTTAGACGAAAAACTGAAAGTAGCGATGCGATCCGAGCTGAAGAAGATCCACCAGCAGTTCCCGATCACGAAGGGATACGTAACTCATGATCAAGAGGAAGCACTGACGCTCTCTGATGAGATCATCCTGATGAATGACGGAAAAGTCGTCCAGCAATCCTCACCGGGCGAAATTTATCAGGAACCCAACAACGTATTCGTCGCTCAGTTCATTGGCAACCACGAGATCAACCTCATAGACGGCACGCCCGAGAACGGGCAGATATCGACTCCCGCGTTCGATATCGACGTTCCGGAGCAACTCGCTCAGTCAATCGCGTCTGAGGCCACCGACGGCGTGACCCTCGGCATCCGACCACTGGACGTGCAGGTGGTTGACGACCCCTCTGACGCCCTGTTCACTGTGACGATGCAGTTCTTTGAACACATGGGCGACTCGCTACTGGTTCACGCCGAGACCCCTTCGCTTTCCGACATCGTTCGGTTTACCATTCCTGAAGTGGCCGAGCCGATGGATGGAGAGCAGTATCATCTGACGTTCGAACTGGACGACGTGTTCGTCTTCGACCAGCAAAGTGGCGAGGCGATCACTCACTCCCTTGCAGAGCCGCCCGCCCAGGAGATGCTGTAGTCCGGAACTACTGTTACATTCAAGCTGCTGATATTACGTTCGGTGAGGTGTTGCTTGATTTTCAGTTGAATCGGATGGGTTGGCTACGTCCTAATCTGCCCGGAACAAAATGCACTCGACTCACTTCGATCTATCAATCAGGTGTTTTATTCATACATTATCGATTCTCAAATACCAATACATTTATAATGATAGATGCTGGACCTCAGTTATGGCAGGACGCGAGTCTGTCCAGAGTGGCATGAATCGACGAAATTTCGTAAAAAGCGCTGGTGCTGCGGGCGTCATCGCGTTAGCAGGATGTACGAGTGACGACGGTAGCGGCGGCAACGGTGGTAGCGGCGGCAACGGTGGTAGCGGCGGCAACGGTGGTAGCGGCGGCAACGGTGGTAGCGGCGGCAACGGCGGGAGCACTGGTGGCGGTTCTTCGGTCGAACTGAGCCTGATGATCGGTGGGGGAACCCCTCCACCCAGGACGCGTTTACATCCGCGTTTGACAACTGGGCGGACGGCATCGACCAGAACGTCTCCCGTAATATGACTTTCCCCGGTGACACGGCGATGCAGAACCAGCTGAACACGCAGATGGCGACTGGTGATACAGAGGATCTATATTTCGGGAACGGGCAGAACCTGATCAGGTTCCACCAGCAGCTGGCCGATCATTCGCCGGTGACCGACGAAATTTCATCCCTTCCAGAAGAGCTCCTCGTGGTACTCGAAGGCGGGAAGGTTCCGACGATTCCCACGTCACTGGTCCCCTCGTTCCAGTATCACCGAATTGATGTCCTCGAAGAGGCGGGACTTTCGGTTCCGACCACGTGGGAAGAGAACCTACAGGTCCACGCCGATCTCCGTGACCACCTCGAAGGCCAGAATATGCAGAACATGGTGCTGGCGACGAACCCCGAGGTGTTCTCCTCGATGTGGTATCATCAGTCGGATATCAAGTCGAACAACGCGAACTGGTTCGCGCGGGACTCCGACGGTGTCATTCAGGTTGCTCTCGACGACGAACCGAACACGGCGAACATGCTTGAGGCTCTCAGATACTACCGCGACTGGGGGAAGTCGCCGGCACCGGCCCAACTTGGGGCTGGACGGACAAGCTTGAATCCTACGCCAACGAGCAGGTCGCGATCCAGCGGTACTCCCCGCGACTGCTTAATTCCCTCCACGAGCGCGAGGCAACAGATCTCATCAATAATACGCAGATCACCATGTTCCCGCTCGAAGACCGGCCGAACCGTATCTTCAACATGAGCAGTAACGGCTTCGCCGTGCCAGAAGGCGAGAACAAGGATCTCGTCTTCGACTTCATCAGGTACTTCATGACGAGCGATGCGTTCATTACGTACCTGCACGCCGTTCCGTTCCACTTCTGCCCGACCAACCGGGACGTCCTCAAGACCGACGAGTACGAAGACAACGAAATCGTCTCACAACACCTCGACTTCCGTGATATGATCTACGAGGAGCACTCGAACTTCCGGACGGTCCCGCAGTACCAGAACCCGCCATTTGTCGGATGGTATGAAATTCTCGCAACCAAGCAGGTTGCCTCGAAGGCTATCTCGAACTCTATCGAGGGGCGCCGGACGCCTCAGCAGGCGGTGAATACCGCTATCGATGAGCTCAACGGAATGATCGGCGAGTACCGGAACAGCTAAGCCTGCCCTCGGTACCATTGTTTGCATGTCTCAAACATACCCATCGTTTATCAAAGACGTTGGTAAACGGGTGAACGGCGTCCTCCAGTCGGATCGGTGGGGCGGGATAATCCTCGTCTCGCCTGTCCTGCTAGTCTGGGTGTTCCTCGTTGCGCTGCCCGTTCTCTTCGGGATCTATCTCGGTTTCACGACGTGGGATCCACAGACGGGCGCGTTCGAGTGGGTCGGTCTCCAGAATTATCAGGAACTCATCGCTCAGCCAGCATTTTGGGACTCGGTGGCCATCGGTGCCGTATACGCCGGGTACTCGGTCGTCCTACAGATGGTGCTCGGCATCCTAATCGCCCTCGTGCTCAACGAGACTTTTAAGTTCGAGAACATTATCCGGGCGCTCATCCTGCTGCCGTATCTAGTGCCGACGGCGATCATCGCACTGATTTTTGCTTGGCTGTTCAACGAGACCTTCGGGACGGTCAACTGGTTCCTTACGACGACCAATCTCGTTGAGCAACCGGTCGGCTTCCTCTCCGAGGAAGGGCTCGCGATGCACACGGTCGTCTGGGCGTCAAGCTGGAAGTACACGATCTTCGTCGTGTTCATCGTTCTGGCCCGACTACAATCAATTAGTTCGGAGATGTACGAAGTCGCACAGATCAACGGCGCGGGAATGGTTCGGCGGTTCTTCGACGTGACGTGGCCGAATATTAAGAACATGGTTTACCTGATCGTTTTCCTCCGCGTCATCTTCATGTTCACCAAGTTCGATGCGATCTTCCCGCTGACCGGTGGTGGTCCCTTCGGTGCCACCACGACGATGGTCATCTACGGCTACCGTCAGGCGTTCCGACTGTTCGAGTTCGGGACGGCTGCGGCCGTGACGACGATGCTATTCCTGATCCTTGCCACGTTCGGCGTGATCTGGCTCGGGATAACGAAACCCGGTGAGGAGGTTGAAGTAGAATGACGACATCAGAAGCCACGGGTCAAGAGGAACAGGCGAGTAACTGGTTCGACTTTGCGACCGACCGCTTCACTGCAGGATCGGTCGGCAAGCGACTCGGTATCGGGATCATCGTCACGTTCTGCCTCGTCGTATTCGGCTTCCCGATTTACTGGGTTGCACTCGCTTCGTTCAAGCCCATCGGGGTCATCATGAACCTCCCGCCGGAGTTCTTCCCGGCAAACCCGACGCTCGATAACTTCACACGACTGTTCACGACGACGCAGTTCCCGATGTGGTTGATGAACAGCACGCTCATTACGGCCAGTACGATCACCCTAACATGTATCTTCGCACCGCTTGCAGGATACGGCTTCACGCGATATCACGTACCTTACAAGAAGTATATCGCGAACCTGCTGTTGTTTAGCTACATGTTCCCTCCGATCATGCTTGCCATCCCGTACTTCGTCATCTACGACTTCCTTGGTCTGACGAACACGCGTATCGGGCTGATCCTCGCACACGTCTCACTGACGCTGCCGTTCGGGATCTGGGTGATGTGGCAGTACTTCCAGACAGTGCCCAAACGATACGAAGAGAGTGCGTGGATCTCTGGTGCCTCTCGCCTGCGGACGATGTACGACGTCTCGTTCCGGGCTGCTGCGCCAGGGATCGTCACCACGGCGCTGTTTACCTTCGCGTTCTCTTGGAACGACTTCACCTACGCGCTTATTTTGACCACCGACCCATCGAAGACGGTTCTCACCGTCGGACTTGACTCCCTGCGCCTCTCACAACAGGTGTTCTGGGGGCTATTGTTCTCTGGGTCGTTGGTCGCGATGATCCCGCCGTTCATCATCGTGTTCGCGCTGAGTAAGTACATCTTGGCCGGATTCGACCTCAGGGTCTAGATCGGTCACTTCTACTTTTGATTCGATTTCTGCGCTTTCAACTAGTTGGTCGCCACACTGCACCGCACCACTTGTTGCCCTAATTACCGCACAGAAGAAGTGATCGATTTACCCAGTGAGTCCGTTATTTGGTGACGAACAGTTCGAGCAGTTCACTTACGTCGTCGAGTTCCTCAAGATTCCGGATGACGTCGGCGATTTGTTTGCGACGTTCGTCGGAGTAAACCTCGTCGCCAAGGGAAGCGAACTTCTCCTCGATCTGATCAAACGATAACGGCTCTCTCGGGTCGCCTGTCGCGTACTTGCGGTGGTGGTCGTACGTTTCTCCGTCTGTCGTCTGGATGGTGACTGTGACGGGATAGCTCTCAGGCCAGTACTGTTCGAATTCCTCGCGCTGTTCGAACGTGATGCGGTCCATCATCTCGCGAACGTCGTCACTTGCGATCCGTTCCGGCGTGAATTGGCCGAGACCGAGTTCGCGGTCGAGGATCGAGACGGCGGTGACGTATGGCAGGCTGTGATCGGCGGTCTCTTTGTTTTCGGGGTGGGTTCGTGGCGTGTCGCCCATGCCTTCGACCATGTCTTCGAGCAGCCAGCCGAACGTCTCGACGTGAACCGACTCGACTTCTTCGGGGTGAATGTCGTTTTCGGTCACGAGTTCGAGTGTCGTCTGGATTGGTGTGTTCATGACGTACGCTGCAGGATAGCGTTTGATACAGGCGCCCTCGAGGAGGTACTCCTCGGGTGGTTCCGAGAAGAGTGCCTCGTTCCCACCGCCAGCCAGCATCTGGAGATAGCCTCGGTTCCCTTCGATGATCTTTTTCGGTCCTGTGAATCCCTTTCTGGCAAGTTTCGCCGCCTCGACTCCCCGCTCGGCGGCAAAGCCAAAGGCGGGCGCTTTGATCATCGAGATATCCCCGACTCGCAACTCACCTAGGACCACAGAGCTGCCAGCGATCCCGACCGCATTGAGCAGCTGCTCGTTGTCCAGTCCCATGAGCATCCCGGCCGCGATCGGCGAAGAAATGTGTGCTGCCGACGTGTGGTCCCATCCGACTTCAGTGAACGTCGAGACCTTCGGTGCTTCGTACAGACGGAGTTGAGCCTCGTAGCTCCCGACAATTGCCTCAACGAGTTCTTTGCCACTCGCGCCTTCGTGTTCCGCGACGGCCAGTGCCAGTGGAATATTCCCACTCGGATGGCCCGCGTCACCGGCCGAGGACCAGTACACGTCGTTGATATCGAGATACCGTGCGTAGGTGCAGTTGATTAGTGACGCCCCTTCGATAGAGACGGAATCGGTCTCGCCGAGGATCGTCGCCTCGTCGCCGCCGCGCTCTTTGACGTATTCTCGAACAATCTCACAGGGCTCAGCCCCATACCCACCGACCGAACAGGCCAGCGTATCAAGAACCAGTTTCTTGGTCGCCCGGATTGTCGAGTCCGGGAGCGATTCATATTCGATCGAGTTACAGATCTCTACGAGATCCGCTGTGGCTCCTGCCATGGGTTAATTCAACCGATTGCGTACTATTAAGCATGGTGGATATTCACGTTGTATCTGTCCCGATTGGGTCTTATCACTTCTTTCACGACTTCTGTCGTGCTGCCTGAGAATCTGACGGGATACCTCTCACTGCGAAATGCATCACCCGTGTACGACCAGTATCGCTCCTCCGACGAAAACACTCAAACCGATTGCAGTCCATCCGGTAACGACTTCGAGACGGGGACGATACCACCCGAGAGAGCGAGCTTTCGGAATATGACCGCGATCGCTGCGAACAGTGCGCTCCTGACCGGATAGAGTACGACGAGAAGTGAGCGATCAGCACGCTCTGCCTGCGTGCGTACGTCCTTCAAGAGCGCGATGATACCTACGACGATGGCGAGGGTTCCAAGCATCGTGAGGTAAGTGATCGTCGCCCAGCACGATCTAGGCGAAGAGGGCCCTGAACAGTGGTGAGACGGCGTTGATCAAGAGTGGCTTCCCGGGACCGAGGTGCGCGATCCCGAGAAAATATAGTGATCGGCACACGATCGAGCCGATGACCGCACCAATCCCTGCGTACGCGATTCCCAGAACCGGAGTGTTCACGAACCCGGTGGTGACAGCGGTGAGAAGCAGGAAGATTGGTGAACTGATCGCAAGGAAGAACCCGGGGAGTACGGCGAACGAGCCGTGTTCGAGGCCGCGACGCAAAAAGATACTCGCGGTGCCGATCAGTAGCGCAAAGAGCAAAGCGAAGGCGAGTTCTACCCCGAACGAGAGTCTCCGTAGACAGATGGTTCAGACGCTTTTGATCCCGAACCATGCCATTTCACGTTCGCAGCAAAGTGGACCCGAGCGTCTTGCCGGACGACAGTCGATATTCGCGGTGTTTCAATCTGTCTCGTACACCGTCGTCGACCGTCCATTCCCTCGTAGACCACGGTTCAGGCGCCTGATTACGGCTCGATCACGACTTTGATCGGCGGTTCGTCCACATCCTCCTCACCCATGACCGTCTTGATAGCTTTCTCCGCATCGTCGAGGTCGAAGACGTGTGTCACGAGATCCTCTAACGGGTAGTCGGTCTCTTCGATAAATCGCATTGCCTGGCGTGCGTGCGGAATTCGATGCGACCGGAAGTTCTCTATCGTCACGTCTCGCGAGATGAGACTATCGAATTCGACGGGAGTTTCGACGCCTGCGCCACCCTGTCCGATCATGACGACCGTCCCTTCTCTCCCGACCACGTCTAGCGAGTTCTGCATCCCCGCTGGATGTCCAGTCGTGTCTAGTACTCGCGGGGACAGCTTGCCGTCCAGCACGTCCCGGACTTCGTTTTCCAGTGGTCCATCCAGCTCCGATACATTGATTGTCAAGTCCGCCCCGAGCTGCTCCGCCATCTCCAGTCTGGCCTCGTCACCGTTGACGCCGGTTATGATGATCGGCGACGCACCGGCCTCTTTGGCGGCGATGACTGCACCGAGTCCCTGTGGACCCGGCCCCTGAATGACGATGGGATTCGCAAAGAGATCTGCGCCTTCTTGCGTCCAGCGAATGCTATTTCCAAGCACTGCCGGACCGAGAATTGCGGCTTCCGGGGTAACGGAGTCGGAGATTTTGATGACCGAGGAGACGGGCGCAATGTACATGTACTCGCTGTAGCTTCCCCAGAGGTGAGGTGGCTCGGTCGACGGAACCGTAATGCCGTAGTTTCGTCCATGCTCGCAGAAGATCGGGCCGTTCGTAAAGCACTCTTCACACTGGCCGCAGGCAATCTGCGGGCGCGCGACGATCCGGTCGTCTACATCGACGTGGTACATCTCTCGCGCGTCGTCGCCGATCTTGGCGACGCGCCCGACCATCTCATGGCCGGGGATGACGGGGAGTGTTACGTCCGCCCGCTTGTGCTCGTAGATCTTTGGATCAGTGCCACATACGCCAGTCATCTCGACTTCGAGTAAGAGGCCGTCTGTCCCGACCTCGGGCATATCGAACTCTTGGATAGTGATGTGGCCCGGTTCGTCGACTACTGCCGCTCTCACTGATTCAGGGAGTGCCATAACCTTGGCACAAATGACCACACCATAGTACATAAACGTTCCGGAGGTATTCCCCGGAAACGGTTGTTTCAGTCGCTGTGAGCGACCGTTCTTGGCATTCGATCCCTTCGAGAAAAATATCCAGTGATCAGATCAACTTGAACGGATCGCTGACAATTCCTTCGGTCTCGATCCAGACGCTCTTTCGCTGAATGTACTGCTCGATGGCGTCTTTCCCCTTTTCGATCCCGATCCCGCTCTTTTTGTACCCGCCCGAGGGCGTGGTGAACGACGACTCGCGGTAGGCGTTCACCCACACGACACCGGCTTCAAGTTTCGAACTCACCCGTATCGCGCGCCGGACGTTCTCGGTCCAGACGCCAGCGGCGAGCCCATACTCCGTGTCGTTCGCAAGCTCGATGACTTCCTCCTCATCTTCGTAGGTAAGAACGCTGAGCACCGGACCGAAGATTTCCTCCTGTGCGATGCGCATGTCGTTCTCGACGCCGGTGAAAATCGTTGGTGCGTAGAAGAGTTCGCCCGAGAGATCCGTTCGTTGCTCCCCGCCGGTCACGAGCGTCGCTTCTTCTTTGCCGATGTCGACGTACTTCTGGACTTTCTCGAACTGGCCGTCAAAGGCGACCGGCCCCATCTCGGTATTCTCGTCTCGGGGATCGCCTAGAGCGAGCGATTCGGCACGCTCTACGAGCCGATCGACGAATTCGTCGTGAATCGACTCGTGGAGGAACAGCCGCGACCCAGCGATACAGGTCTGGCCGGTTGCGGCGAAAATTCCTTTGACTGCACCGACTACCGCGTTGTCGAGGTCGGCGTCTGGAAATACGATATTCGCGCTCTTCCCACCGAGTTCGAGCGTGGCGGGAATGATGTTCTTCCCAGCGGCAGCGCCGACTTTGCTCCCGGTGTCGGTGCCGCCGGTAAACGCGACTTTGTCGATGTTGTCGTGTGTCGAAAGGGCGGCACCGGCATCGCCGTATCCGGTCACCACATTCAACGCGCCAGGTGGGAAGCCGGCGTCGAGGGCAAGTTCGGCCAGCATGATCGCCGAAACGGGCGTGATCTCCGAGGGTTTCAGCACTGCGGTGTTGCCGGCCGCGAAGGCAGGTGCAAGCTTGTACGTCGCCAACATGAGCGGCGAGTTCCACGGGGTGATGACACCCACTACGCCGTATGGTTCGGTGAGCGTGAAGGTGAACATTCGCTCTTTGTCAGACTGGATCGTGTCGCCGGTCACCTTATCGGCGAGTCCGGCGTAGTAGCGGTACCACCCGGGTAAGGACTCGACCTGTGAGCGCATCGCACTCAGGAGCTTCCCGTTGGCCAGTGTTTCGGCCCTAGACAACCGGTCGATGTTAGCTTCGATCTCGTCGGCCAGCGCGTCAAGTAGCTCGCCCCGTTCGGTTGCCGTCAGCGACTGCCACTCGTCGCTCTCGTAGCAGCGCCGAGACGACGCGACTGCTCGGTCGATGTCTTCTTCGCCGCCCATCGGAACCGACGCCCATACGTCGCCTGTGAAAGGAAACGACACCTCCAGTCTGTCCCCGAATCGGCTTGGACGTGTTCTCCGTCTATCAGCATCTCGTACGATTCCGGCTCCGCTGGGATGTCCACAGATACCATGGTTCATACGTATGAGTGAGATGTTTATATCCATTATGATTGTTCTGCTCTCGCTATGGCCCCTCTTGTCCTCAGTCGGCTGAGATAACGCCCCGTCCGTCTTCGAAGCGAACGTCGGTCCCGTACGCCGCTGATTTCTCCGCGATGTCATCGATGATCCGCTCTGCTACGTCTCCAGTCGCTCGCTCTGGAATACCGACGTTCGCGGCAGACGGATCGGCGGGCCAATAGCCGGGGTACACCTCGATCCGGCTCAGTTCGCCATCTTCGAACGTGCAGACGGGGAGGACGTTACCGGTCTCGGAACCGGCCATCGACCCGCCGGGAGGATTGATGACGCCGAGCCACGGTGTATCCGCGCCCGGACCACTTCCTCCCTTCCGCGCCGTAAAGCCCTCGGAGGGTGTCGCGTCCGCGGGATGGCCGGGCAACCCATCTTCGAAATGGTCGTAGAAGTCCGCTGGAAGACGCTCGACTGTGTCGTTCATCCGGAAGAAATCGCCCGGATCGTGGAAAATCGGCCGTCCCTTGTAGAGCTCGATGCCGCGAATCGGCGAGTGGGTTCCCTGCACGACAAACACGTCAGCGCCGGCGTCGATACAGGCCTTCGAGACCGGCGAGACGAAATCTGCGGGGTCGCCAACGTCACCGCCGGGCTGGAACTCGTGGGTGTGCAGGTGCGCGATGACGAAGTCAGCCTGCGTGGCCGCGTCACTGATCGCACGGAGGTTCCCTTTCAGGTCGCCTTCGTGGGGGACAGTCGTCTCCGCTCGACCGTCTGCCTCCTCTATGCGGAGACGGGTGTTGTGCAGGCCCGCTGGATTCAGTTCCAGCGCACCGTCGCCGGCGTCGTTGATCCACCAGCCCAGCGCGTCTGCGATTTGCTGGATCTGTACTTTGGTGTCTGTGTCGACGACGTGGTGATAACGGAGCGGGTTGACGCCGGGTCGACCAATCACGTCCGGCCTCGACTGCCCCGCACGACTCCAACGGGGATACGACGACGACATTGAGACCAGTGCGACCCGTTGCTCTGGGATCTGGAAGTACGCGGGTGCCCGCGCGTCCCCGAGGTTTTCTCCCGTTCCGGCGTGGGCGATCCCGGAACGGTCAAGCACTTCCCACGTGTTCGCCAGGGCTCCATACGAGTAATCGAGCGCGTGGTTGGACGCGTGTGAGACGACATCGATCCCAGCCCAGGCGAGCTCGTCGGCGACATACTCGGGCGAGGCCATCCATGTCCCGCCAGCCTCTGCTGCAGGATAGGCGTCATCCCGATCGAACTCGTGAATCACCGTCTCCAGGTGGGTGAATCCAATATCTGCTTTGCGGAACTGCTCGACGAGTGCGAGGAAGCCCTCGCGTTCACACGTCGAAATACGTCTGTTGATGATTGCGTCTCCCGAGAGTGCTAACGTCGTCTGCATCGGTGTCTACATCCTCGTTCGCACGTGTTATGAAACTGTGTCCTCCTCGCAATAGTTAACGGCCCTCCATTCGTCGACGTTTATACAGTCTGTTTCGAACGACACGGCTACCGCTACACATGCGAGACACTGATTCCAGTCCTCGATCCGCTTCGCCTCCCCCGGGGTACCACGAAGACGACCCCTACGAGGGCGAAGACTTCTCGACGTATCCGGCGCGGTGGCGCAACTACATCGAAGAGTTTCCAGACCACGGCCTCCGGCCGTATCGGCCAACACGGTTCAGTGATGGTGCTTACGTTCCCGTGGTTATCGACTCACTTGAGGCCGAGCTTGGCGTTGATATCCGCGTTCGGTCGACCCGCAAAACGGGAGTGAGTGGGAGTTTCTCGTCGACGGGGAACCAGTCGTCTCTGCAGTACATCGGCGTGAAGAGCAGGGATACTCCAAGATACATGGTATCTAGTTACACCCTCTGGAAGGCCGTTCACGAGAGTTTGTAACCCGGCGCTTTGAGGATGCAGAAACCGAGTCAGGGCGTTACGTAGATAAAGCCGTCTTCGACCACTACCTCGTACGTCGGGACGATGTACCAGGGATCGTCGACGCTCTGGACGACGACCGTCGTTTCGATAGTCGATTCCAGATACGTCTCCTGTTTGAACCCCTTGGTGTCGTATCGAGACGAGACGGCCGAACTGGGAACGAGTACCATGAGCTTTGATCCCCGCTTTTTCGCGGTCACCAGCGACGTGCCTGTCTGGGCAATATCCGGTCCTCTGCCGACGACGCAGACACTGATGTCGTCCGATGCGCGAGTGTATCTGTCCACTATCGCCATTGCACCCTGCTCGTGTCGCGAGTGAATCGTTCTGATCTCGTCGCCCCACTTCTCTTCTATCTCGGCTATCGATCCCATGAAGTCGCCGGAGAGCAGCGTAAAAAGGATGTCAACGTCTTCGAATCGCAGCAATCGAATCATCGCTTCACGCGCCTTCATCGCTCATTCACCAATGTCGCTACCAGTAGAACTCGGTCACTCATGAGCCACCCATAGCGAGAGAGATGATACTCTTATTAACGATTGAGTATCCGTGCCTGGTCCGATCGACACCGATGATCGTCATCTCTGCGGTACCAATCGTCTTCATTCGACGTACTCGACCACCGATACTTATTTTGCTCTCTCCTCGGAATCTGAACCCTAATGACCGAAAAGTTAGTCGACATCTTACAGAACGCTCCCAGCAACTGGGGGAAGTGGGGCGACGCCGACGAACTCGGTGCCGTGAACTACCTGACCAACGAGGCGGTGCTCCGAGGCGCCCAAGCGGTCGAGACGGGCGACGTGTACGCGCTCGGCACGCCGATCGGTCGGAAAGCGGGGGATCCGAAATCACCATCGCGACAGGGCGCCCAGCACTTCATGGCTCGTGACGAGGGCCACTACGAGGCTGGCAAAGTCGAGTCAGCATCGGACGACTACATGAACTGGGCTGACGACGTGCTCAACACCTACCTCCACGGGACTACCCATATAGACGCGCCAGGGCACGTGTGGTACGACGGGCAGCTCTACAACGGGTTTGACGCGACCACGACGAAGGGCGGACTGGACCGCTGCGGGATCGAACACGTCGCGGACCACGGCGTCGTGGGGCGGGGCGTGCTGATCGACATCGCACGCCACCGGGGCGTCGATCACCTTGGCCGCGGTGAACGGATCGAACTTTCGGAGCTACAGGAATGCCTCGACGCGGAGGGTGTAGAACTCCAGAAGCGTGACATTCCGATCATTCGGACCGGCTGGATCGAGGCTTTCTACGACGGCGGTGTTCCGACCGAACTCGAAAAACTCGACGAACCGGGGCTCACCTACACCGACGCCGTCGCCGAGTGGTTCCACGAAATGGAGATCCCCGCCTTCGGGACCGATACGATTGCCAACGAGCAGACGAACTCGGAGGAGACCAGCTCTCGTCTCCCGCTCCACCCCGCGCTGATACGCGATCAGGGCATCCTCTTCAACGAGATTCTCAAACTCGACGAACTCGCTAACGGGTGCGCGGAGAACGGAACATACAGTTTCCTGTTCGTCGCCTCCCCATTGAAGATTCTCGGTGGTACTGGATCGCCAGTCAATCCGACTGCGATTACGTGATCAAGTTCGATTTCAGACTGGTGGGCCGTGGGCGCTATCTCGTGACCGGGTCCATATCGAGTTGCTCCGCCACATCCTCTCGAAGTTTGTATCGCTGAATCTTTCCGATCGCGTTTCTCGGGAATTCGTCGATAAGTTCGAGCCGCTCGGGAAGACGTTGGGTAATATATCCACGCTCAGTGAGGTAGTTGATTACCTCCTCGAACGACGGCGGAGTGGCCGGGTCAGCGGGACGAACGTACGCGCACGCCCGCTCTTGCAATCTCTCGTCGGGCATCGCTACGAGTGCGACCTCGCCAACGCTCGGGTGATCGCGGAGATCCGCCTCAACCTCACGAACGGGGATATTCTCACCGCCGCGGATGATTACGTCTTTCAGCCGTCCCTCGATCGTCACGTACCCGTCGTCGTCGATAGATGCCTTGTCGCCAGTCTTGAGCCAACCGTCCGCCGTGAACGACGCGGCGGTCCGCTCGGGGTCGTCGTAGTACCCGAGAAAGAGAAAAGGTCCCCGGACCTGCAGTTCGCCGGTCTCCCCGGGGAGCGCCGCATCGAACGTCTCCGGCGACGCGATGCGAACCTCCATCCCGTCATACGGTCGGCCGTCTTTCGTCCGTAGTGCTTCCGTCGGATCTGTCGGGAAATTGATTGTTGGGAGGGTATTCTCCGTCTGTCCCCAGCCGCGACACACCGTCAGGTTCTCGAACTGTTCGTGGGCCTCCTGCACGGCCTCGGGTGGGATCGGTGCACCACCGGTCATCATTAGTCGGAGACTCGATGTATCGTATTCCTCGAAGTTTTCAGAGTTCGTCATGTCCGTGAGGAACGTCGTCGCGCCGGCCGTGTACGTGGCTCCCTCGGATTCGATCCATTCAAGCGCGCGTGACCCGTCCCACTGTTCCTGGAGGACGCAGGCTGTCCCCAACATAAAGGCCGCCCGATAGCCGTTCTGGATCGCCGTCAAGTGTCCGATCGGTGACGGTGCGAAGATCACGTCGTCCGAAGTCAAGCCCAGCACGTCGATCTGGCTACTCATCGCGGACAGGAGAGTGTTCTCAGTGTGCATGACGCCTTTCGGCATTCCGGTCGTTCCCGAGGTGAAGAGGACGAGCGAAGTGTCGTTCGGGCCGACCTCCCGATCGTCCAACGTCCTGTGGTCGCTGTCGGTCTGCGCCGCCCAGTCCGTCTCGAACAGTGCTGTCAGACTCCGTGTCTCGTCGACCAGGGCCTCGCCGTCATCGAGGACAAATACGTTCTCCAGCGCGTCGAACTCGTCTGCGATCCCGCGGATCATCCGCTCGAAGTCGAACCCGCAGTGTTCTTTTACCGCAAAGTACGCGACGGAGTCCAGTTTATCGAGCATATACCGCAACTCGTTCTCTCGATAGATGGTAACGATAGGGTTCGGGATCGCGCCAGCCCGAATCGCCGCGAGGTGTACCACGACGCCCTCAATCCGGTTCGGGAGTTGCACCGCGAGCATGTTGTCCGGTTCGACACCGTGAGCGACCAATCCGAGCGCGACGTTATCCACGGCGTCGGCGAGTTCCGCGTAGGTATAGGTCGTTCGCTCGTCCACCAGAGCGACGCGGTCGGGAGTGTCCGTAGCGGAGTCGGAAACGTAGTCGAGGATAGTCTTGTTGGGCCACCAACCATTTTCGACGAACGACTCGCACTTCTCAGGTGTCCACAAAGACGGTCTCATGGCTTCAGATATGTCCGTCCAGTACTTGAAACTACCCGCCACTCAACCCTTGCTACGTCGGCGGAGCCTCCCAGGTTTCACCGTTGTCTTGCGGATCGTAGCCGAGGACCTCGCGGGCGTGATCGATGTCGAACCACCGCCGATCGTTGTCGCTGACGCCGTAGAATACGTCGAACTCCACGGAGTCGTCTTCGAGACAGCATTCAACCAAGTGGGCGTGATCGCGCCGGGAGTGCCACATCCCACGAATGCGAGCGACCTGCATCGCATATTCGTCGCTGTCGCGCTCCCAGTCGCCACGGTCGACGCCAGCCTCGGCGTGCCCGAACGGATGGTCGTACTCCCGATCACAGACGGTGCAGATCCGAAGCGCGTAGAACCTGACCCTGTGGGACTCGGCCGCCAGCCGACCGAGTCCTTCGCCGTACAGCTTCTCAGCCCCGTAGACAGAGTCGGGGCGGGGTTGTACCGTATGATCGACAATCAGATCGGAGTCCGGGAAGTAGATGTCGGGCGCGTTCGCCACTTCGTACATGCCGACGGCGTGATTCGACGACGCCCAGATCACCGACTCGACACCGGCGTCAACTGCCGCCCGCATGACGTTCGCGTGTATCCGGATATTCTTCCCGTGTGCCTCGGTCCACTCAATCGTTCGGTCTCGCGAGTGACCGGTTTGTAGCGGCGTGTTCGCGAGGTGAACGACTGCGTCTTTCTTGTTTAAGTGCGGCCGGATTGCGTCGTACTCAGCCACGTCTGCCACGACGGATTCGACGTTCGAGTCAGAGTGGTCGTCCAGATCGAGGCTAGTAAACGAGTAAGCTGGACGATCAGCGAGGTGATCTGTGATTGCCGTCCCGACGGTCCCGGCGCCACCGGTTATGAGCACTTTCATACTGCTAAGTCACAGACACGCCGCTTTAACATTGTGGCGTGGCCCGTGACTCATTCGTCCCTCACTCATCCCGTAAGGAGGTCCGACCACCGTCGAGATACCCATTCCACCCGCCCACATCGAGGATCGACCGTATCTCCGCCTGCAATGATTCGAACTCGAACGCCTCACCGGTAGTGGCGTTTCGAACGACGCCATCGGCGAGATCGATGTCGATCACGTCATCCTCCGAGACGTGCTCACTGACGCCGCAACACGTAACGACCGGCAGGCCAATCGCGATGGCGTTCCGGTAGAATATTCGTGCGAACGACTCCGCCACGACCGAGACAATCCCAACGGTTCTAATCACCTCGGCTGTGTTCTCGCGGCCGCTGCCACAGCCGAAGTGTTCCTCTGCGACGATAATGTCCCCATCGCGAACGGTCTCGTAGAAGTCGGGCTGAATTGGCCCGAAGAGTGTTTGGCTGGCTTTCTCGACATTCGTGGAGGTTCGTGTGCGTGTCGATCGACAGGATCACGTCCGTGTTAATATCGTAGCCAAACGTGTTCGCTGTTCCTCTCATACACCCACCTCCCATGGATCGGTGATATGTCCAATTATCGCGGAGGCTGCGGCGGTTTCTGGACTGGATAAGTACACCTCAGCATCGTAGCTACCCATCCGCCCCTTGTAATTGCGATTTTGTGTGGCGAGACACACCTCGCCGGCGGCCAGTGCCCCCATGCTCCTGTCGTCGCAGGTCCCGCACGTGGAGTTCGTGACGATCGCTCTCGCCTCGGTAAAGACGCGAACGAGACCGGCCCGTTCGGCATGCGCGTAAATGTCGCGCGAGGTGGCCATAACGATCATTCTGACTCCGGGGTCGACTTCGGCACCCTTCTAGACGCTCGCGGCGGCCCGTAGAATATCGAACTTTCCGTTAGTACAGGAACCGACGAACACCTGATCAAGTTCAACCCCTGCCACGTTGTCCACGTCGACGACGCTACTGATTTCAGGTGGTTTCGAAACCTTCGGTCAAAGGCCACAGTCGTTCCAAAGTCGTGGGCCATCGCAATGTCAACATCACAGACGACGTGATAGCCGGGCGAGAGATCGTCTTCGCCGGACGCCTTTGCAAGATCGTATGTGTTTAGCCCGGACTGATCTCGTCACTGCCTCGTAGGAGGCGTTCAATGGGGGGCATGTACTGGCAGCAGAGATCTGGTGCGGCTCTGAGGGATGGGCTCCGATAGTGATTAAGAACTAACATACGAGAATGAGATGAGAGGCACTGAATACCGTCTACCGGTTATTCTTGTGGTAGATAGTAAGAATTAATTATATTGTCGGCTCGCATATATCTATGCATATCGTGTTACAGATTGGCAGTGAAATAACGCGGCCGACGTTCTGGTTGATCGGTCCAGTCGGGAAGGCCGTCTTCTACTATCTTGCAGCAGTCGCTATCCTCGTGTTTCTTGCGGGCGCATCCGAGCGAGTCAAGCGGTATACGAAAGGGGACGCTGATCATGCCGACCGACTTGATGACCTTCCGAGTCGGGTCGTGGAGAGTGCGCGAACGGTCCTTTCGAATAGGACGCTATTCGACAGGGATTTCGTCGGCGGTGTGATGCACCTGCTCGTTATGTGGGGTTTTTTGACGCTGCTGATCGCGACAATCATCCTCGGTATCGATATGGACCTTTACCGGCCATTGACCGGCGAGTCGTTTTTCATCGGTGACTTCTATCTCTCGTACTCCTTCGTCGCCGACGCGATGGGCCTGCTGTTCATCGTCGGACTGGGAATCATGCTGTACCGTCGCTATGCCGCTCGAAACGAGCGGCTGTGGGGGCACCACACGAGCCTCGAAGACGATCTGTTAGTATGGACGCTCTTCCTATTAGGTGTCGGCGGCTACCTCACTGAAGCCGTCAGAATCATCGGGCAAGACTTCCCGCCGTTCGAAACCGCGAGCTTCGTCGGGTGGGCCGTCGCGCTCATCATTGCTGCGGTCGGCGTCACGCCCGAACTGGCGCGTACACTCTACCCAATCACGTGGTGGGCGCACGCGCTACTTGCACTGGCGTTCATCGCGGCGATTCCGATGGGCAAGCCGTTCCACATGCTCTCGTCGTTTGCGAACGTGGTCACGCGCGACGGAGACGCCGGCAAACGTCTTCCGGGAATTCCTGCCGACCTCGACGCCACGAACGCCGAGACGATCGACGACTTCTCATGGAAGGAATTGCTGGATCAGGACGCCTGCACGAAGTGCGGCCGGTGTTCCTCGGTTTGCCCGGCTAAGGCGTCTGACCGGCCGCTCGACCCACGGAACGTCATTCTCGACCTGAAGACCTACCGGGAGGAGCGAGATGCCGGTGGCGAGGACCTTCCGATCATCGCCGACGGGGGTGCCGCTGTCATCGACGCGGCCACGATGGAGTCGTGTATGGCCTGTATGGCCTGCATGGATTCCTGTCCCGTTGAGATCGAACATCTGTCGAGCTTCACCAAGATGAACCGCCAACTGGTTGATCAAGGCGACGTGGATTCGAACGTCCAAAACGTATTCCAGAACGTGATGCAGCAGGGCAACACGTTCGGAGATCAGGCTCGCGCTCGAGCCGACTGGACTGCGGAACTGGAGTTCGAAGTTGACGACGCCCGCGAGACCGAGGTGGAGTTCCTCTGGTACGTCGGCGACTATCCCAGCTACGACGACCGGAACAAGCAAGTGGCCCGCTCGCTCGCGAGGTTGTTCGAACTCGCCGGCGTTGAGTACGGCATCCTCTACGAAGACGAGGTCTACGACGGTAACGACGTACGTCGGATCGGTGAGGAGTTTCTGTTTCTCGAACAGGCTGGCACTCTGGTCGATACGTTCGAAGCATGCGAGTTCGAGAAGATCGTTTGCACTGACCCACATTCGTTCAACACGTTCAAAAACGAGTATCCGGAGGTCGACTTTGCTGAGTTCGCCGACGATCCAATGATGGCCTTCGAGATTGAGGAATCATGGGACGGCGCACCGGTATACCATTGGACACAGGTCGTCGAGGAACTCGTCGACGACGGCCGTCTGGGCCTTCAGGGCGATGAGCTCGCCTACACAGTCACCTACCACGACCCGTGCCATCTCGGACGGTACAACGACGAGTACGAAGCACCGCGCGAACTCGTCCGTGCGACGGGCTGCAAGCTCGTCGAGATGCCGCGGAACCGTAACGACTCCTTCTGTTGTGGCGGTGGCGGTGGCGGTCTCTGGACGGACTTCGACGACGAACCGAAACCGAGCGAAGAGCGGTTGCGTGAAGCCCTCGAAGATACCAGTGCTGGCGATGCCATCGAGAAGTTCGTCGTCGCCTGTCCAATGTGCATGACGATGTACGAGGACGGCAGAAAGACCGGCGGCTACGAGGACGAAATCCAGATCGTCGACGTAGCGGAACTCCTGATAGAGGCGGTTGAGATACGCGACGGACGGCAAGCCTGAACGTACATCGACCGTCGATTGATCGGGCCGCTGTCTGTCGGTCGAGATATCGGACAGCAGTACAGTTATGTGCCGGTCAGCGAACAGGAGTGTATGTCCTATCGAGTAGCCGTCATTGGTACAGGACCTGGACGAGAGTACGACATCAGCGGCCGCACGCACTCGTGGGCCTATCACCACGGCGACGGCTATGCGGGCCGAGAGGATAGCGAACTTGTTGCCTGCGTTGATCTGGTTCGTGAGTACGCCGAGCAGTACGCTCGGGAGTTTTCGATCCCAGAAGACGGTGTCTTCCGTGATCACGAGGCGATGCTTGACGCAGTGCGTCCCGACATCGTGAGTATCGCCACCCCGATCCCGAAGCACGCACCGCTCACTATCGACTGTGCCCGAAGTGGTGTGCAGGCGGTCCACTGTGAGAAGCCGTTTGCGAGAACATGGGCGGAAGCACGGGCCATGGCCCACGTGTGTGACCGTCACGACGTGCAGTTGACGATCGCGCACCAGAGGCGGTTCGGCGCGCCATTTCGGACGGCGAAAGTCCTCGTGGACGACGGTGAAATCGGGGTGCTCAAACGCGTCGAGATCTCCTACGGCAACTTCTTCGACCGAGGAAGTCACGCCGTGGATATGGCCGGCTACCTAGTCGACGAATCGCGCGGCTCATGGGTGCTGGGACAGGTCGACTACTCGAAGTCACACGTCAGGTACGGCGTTCCGGTGGCCGATCACGCATTCGTCAGCTGGCAGTACGAAAACGGCGTCCACGGCGTCACTGCGACCGGGGGCGGTGACGATCAGTTCGATACACCTCACGAATTCGACTTCTTCGACTGCTTCCTGCAACTTATCGGCACGGACGGCGAGATTGTGATCGACCGCAACGAGGGGCCGGCCCTGGAGATACGTCGAGACGGTGGCGGGTACGAGACGGTCGACGTCCCGGCAGAACAGCACGACCCATCGCTGGTCACTCGAGCGATCGACGACGTGATCGACTCGCTCAGCAGCGGCCGAGAGAGTACGCTCAGAGCGGCTAACGCCCTCAATACTGCCGAGATACTTTTCGCAGGACACGAGTCCTCGCGCCGACGTCAGCGCGTTGAACTTCCCCTCACCGGCGTCTACGACCATCCACTCGAAAGTCTGGTCGAATTGGGAGAGGTTTCTCCCATCTATCCTGATGATCGGCCGGCACATCCGGCGGACGAGCGGTAACGTGTCTCCAAGCGATCAGTTCTTCGGTGGGGGACCAGCGACCGTGTCCGCCCATTCAGACGCTCGCAAAGCAGAACCGGTTGCGGCCTGCTCGGATACATGGATTCTACCGACCCCGCTCACTACCTCTTTACCCGCGTCGCCGCACCCGCACGCGCCTATCATCAGAGACCCTTGGCCGACGGAAAGGGATGGATCCTTATCCTCGTGGGCGGCGGGTGGTTCCTCTCGATCAGCGTTCGGTTCGTTTATCCTGCTGTTCTGCCGTTCTTACCGAGGACGTCGCGCTTCAGGTTCTTCTGATCTTCGTCAATCAGGGCTTCATCGGCTTCTATCCGACGTATCTCGTGGAAGTCAGAGGGCTATCGCCGCAAGTCGTGTCCATAGTGTTCAGTTCGTACTCCGCACTCGTGATCTTCAGTCAGTCTGTGACCGGAATTTGCATCGGTCGGTTCGGCGCGAAGCTGACTGTCGGGATACTGACCGGCCTGTACGTTCTCGGCCTGATCGCGGTTGGGTTTGCACGTCCGCCGTTGCAATTCCTGCTTGTCACGGTCTTCTTGAGCCAGCGTCCCGGCACGTCAGTTGTCAACAACACCTTCCTTGCCGAGGTGCTTCCGGATGATATCGACGACTCAGGGGTCGGCCTCCTCAGAACCGTCTAGCTTCTCAGCGGTGCACTCAGCCCCGTCCTCGTCGGATATCTCGGTGATCTTGGGCAGTTAGCGGACGCCTTCATCCTACTTGCAGGTGTCTCCGCGAACGCCTAGCGCTATTCTACCCCGAATCCCAGCGCCAGTAGCAATCGCGGCTCGGCTGAGAATGGCTGTCACTTGCCGGCATGCCTGAGGGACACTAATTTGGTTACAGTATTTGGCTCGTTAGCAGAATGCTCTAAACTAAATACTACATACCTTTTACAATGGTCTTTATGATTGCGGAGATAGAAGTAACTACTATCTATGGTCAAAAGTAACAGTGATTTTACATTAACGGCCACAGGAGACGCACTGATTACCAAGCCAATCGATCCGTTTGTCGGAAAGCCGAGGTTCGATTCAGTCGTCGAGATATTACAGGATTCCGACGCGTCTATTGGACATCTCGAAGTCACACTACCCGACGAGGGAACCTACGCTACACCTCCGCGTGCGGTGCCCGATCGCCACCAGTACTTATCGGCCCGACCTGGCATCGTGCTGGGAGCAGATAGCGCAGTCCTCGATGACCTCTCGCGGATGGGCATCAACATGATTACGGGGGCAGGCAACCATGCTTTCGATTACGGCCACGCCGGTGTCGAAGATACTGTCGCTGCATTGCGGGAGAGTAACCACGTCTACGCGGGCATCGGAACCGATCTCTGGGAGGCACGGTCCCCGTCCTATCGTGACACCGGCAATGGTCGTGTTGCGTTAGTGAACACGACTACAAGCATGGCACCGGGAAGCGAAGCTGATGAACAGTCGCCACTCTCACCGGGACGCCCTGGGATCAATCCGTTACACGTGCGGTGGATCTACAAGCTAACGAACGAGCAGATCAGTACGCTCCAGGAAATCAGCGAAAGCGTCGGGATTGAGGATATAAAGGAGACGTGGTTATCTCGGGACTATCCCAGTTGGGAAGACGAGGATTACTTCTTTTTTATGAATTTGGCGTGTAAAGCAGTTGAGGATGTCGCTCATACGGGTATTGATTACCACCTCTACGAACCCGACCACCAAGCCGTCCTCGAACAGGTCAATATTGCTCGTGACAACGCTAACTGGGTTGTGATGGGATTACACACCCATCAGGGGCCATCTGGGACACGTAACGTCTCCGGGGTTCCCGACTTCGTTCGCGCATTCGCCCATGAATGTATAGACGAGGGGGCTGACGTGGTCGTTGGAACCGGACCACGGGTACTCAGACCCATAGAGATCTACAATGGTAAACCAATCTTTTACTCACTTGGCGCGTTCTTCTACCAGACCCAGCCAATTTCTCGATTACCGCCCGAGTGCTTCCGGTACTACGGTGTAGAAGACTTCGCCAGTCCACACGAACTATGGAAAACTCGGTATTACGACGATGATGGGACCCCGATCGGATACATGGGACGAAGCGAGTGCTGGGAAACTATCATTCCAAAATGCAAATTTATCAATGGGGAATTGAAAACAATTGAATTGTATCCAGTAGTCCTGAAACACGAGCGACATCCGGACCAGCAGGACTCTCCTGCATATGCCGATGACTGTCATGGCCTCCCAATGATAGCCGATGGAGAACGCGGTAAGGCGATATTGGAGAGATTAGCGTCCAAATCTGAAGAGTTCGGTACCGTAATAACTTTCAAAAATAATATTGGTATGATCAATTTGTGATTCTGATATATAAATTGTGGGGACGCACTGTCTAGTTGATGTAGTTTGAAAAGCGGGCAGGTCGTAGCGAGAAGTGTTCATGCGACTCGTTCCGTCGATACCTATATACCAACTGTCCGATGGATTATGTCAGAAATGACAGTTACGATCGCTGCAACTGGTGACGTTATGATCGACCGAGACGACCCGAACTCGATTTTCACACACGTGAGAGACCGGTTGCAAAATGCAGATATCACTCTCGGGCAACTCGAGACGGCGTATTCTCATAAGGGTCCTTGGACTCATCCGGTCCACGGGGCGCAATGCCGAATGATCCTCGAACTATCCCGTAATTCCCGCGCGGGATTCGACGTCATTTCACTCGCCAGCAACCACATCCTGGACTGGGGTTGGGACGCGGTTGAAAACTGTCAAAACCGTCTCCAAGCAGACGGCATCGAGCCGATCGGTGCTGGAGAAGATCGGGAGGCTGCCGCCCGTCCCGCCGTGATGACTCGCTCGGGTACTCGTATCGCCTTCCTCTCGTTTTACTCGGTCGCTCCCGACGGCTACTACGCGGCGGCTGGAAAGCCCGGAATCGCACCAATGCGGGCGATCACACACTATGAACAGGTCGAACCCGACTAGCCCGGCACGCCCTGTGAGATCATGACGTTTCCACGAGAATCGGATTTGGACTTGCTGGCCGAGAGAGTGGTAAAGGCGAAACAGGGGGCGGATGTTGTCGTCGTCTCACTTCACTGGGGCGTCCACTTCGTCCGCGCTCGTATCGCGGACTATCAGACTACGGTCGCGAGACGTGTCGTCAACGCGGGAGCTGATGCGGTCATCGGCCACCATCCCCCCATCCTGAAGGGAGTCGAGGTCTACCGAGACACACCGATCCTCTACAGTATCGGAAACTTCGCGTTCGACTTCACCGGCGGAGACGGCGACGAGGAGTACAACGCACGGCGTCAAGCTGTCTACGACTCACTTTTCCGACTACCGAAAACCAGTTTCAGGACAATTCCCGTTACAGCAGCATTGCGAACCTCGTCGTGACGGACGGAGGAATTGATCAGGTGAGCCTCACACCGGTCTGGATAAACGGCGACAGCGAACCGTGCCGGTGTCGCCGAACTCGCCGAGGGGGGCAGAGATTGTAGAGTATCTGCGGGCCGTCACGACCGAAGCGGGTCTGTCCACGTCGTATCGAGTCGACGGCGAGGAAATCGTGGTCGAATTGTAGTGCAACGATCGCAGTGAGTAAGCGACTCACTGTTCGGCTCTCGATTCCGAGTCTATACATCGTTTTCAAAATAGTTATGCGCGAGTCGTTTGCTCTACTATAGTAGGCGTTAGAACTTTCTACCCAAGTATTATTGGTCATTCATCGACCATCTTGACGAGATTTCTGTCGAGGAACTTCAACACGCGCTCAACAACGTTGAGGGAGATAAACCGACACAGCGGCAGACAGCAGCGGTTGCGTACAAAAACGGTGTCACACAAACCGAGCTTGCCGAGTGGTACGGTGTGCAGAGACGAACGATTTACAGTTGGCTCAAGCCGCTCGAACAAGAGCCGCTTGAGCAGGCTGTTCAGGACGATCATCGGTCAGGAAGACCGCGTAAACTCACCGAAAAACAACAGAAAAAATTGGAACGAATCCTTCAGCAGCTACCCACTGATGTAGGAATTGACGCGCCGGCGTGGACGCCGGCGCTTCTCGACGAATTTCTCGAAGAAACGTTCGACATTGACTACTCACTCCCCAGCTGTCGGCGGATAATGAAAGAAGCGGGATTGAGTTATCAGAAGCCTCGTCGAACAGCCGCCGAAACTGAGCCTGAGGACCGAGACAAGTTCCACGACGAACTCAAAAAAAGCGACGAGAGATGGACGCCACAGTAGTTTGTATCGATCAGACCATGAAATCTGTGCGAACCGAGGCGTGCCGCGTGGTTTCCGCACGGCACGCGGCCGTCGGTCGAACTTTCTGGTCAGCGTGACTGGACGTGCGTGCTTGGCGCGATCACCGAGGACGGTGATCGCTTCTTCTCCCGATTCGAAGAATACGTTACCGCCGAACACGCGAAGCATTTCATTCTCGCTCTGTGCGAAGAATTCCAAGGAGATCTAATCGTCGTCTTCGATAGTTCGCCATACTTCCGGGCGTCGGCCGTCACGGACCTAACGGCCCGTGACGACCTCGCCCTGGTGAGATTCCCGGCGTATTCTCCCGAACTCACTCCAGTTGAAGAGTGCTGGAGACAACTGAAAGACGCTCTCGGCAATCGATTCTTTGACTCTCTCGACGAACTAACCGCAGCGATCGACAAAGCACTCGATCGAGTTGTTGTTCCAAACATGAGCAACTATTTTTGATTGTTACTATAGTAACGATTTCGCGAGACGGGCTTGGCCATCACCGGAATAGACAATAGCGACAAGAATACCGAGATGTTCGGTGGCAATGGCGAACCGGGTGACCAGCTACCGCTAAGTCGAAGCGTGGACAGGTCGGATACCGGCGTCGGGTCGATCCCGTTCTTCAAGCAGTGGCGGAACTCCCGCGCCAAATCAACGTCGAAGCAAGCAAGATTACCGACCGGATACGTGAACAACTGACGGGCCTGCCGAGTGAGCGGAGTGACGCGATCGATGTGTCCGACGTCGACGGTGAGCACGTGTTCTGTTTTTAGGGTCCGCGAGAATCACTCCGTAACACTCACTAAATCCGGAACTTATTTAATATCAAGATGAATAACGGGCAGCGTAGAACACCATACAGTACGTGTATATGAATAACTAATTATGATAACCCGGCCAGTCACCATCGAAGACATCGATTATCTGTACCTGATGTGGAACGACCACATCAACGCCTCCACGCTCTCCGGGAGGAAATGGAAGTCCGCGATGTTGACCCCAACGACCTCCGCACCCTCCTCGAACGGGCCCGCGAGCAGGGTACACGGAAGAAGACATTGCCGACGAGACCAATTGGTACGTCGATTTGGTGGCACTGGTCGAAGACACAGAAGAATAACCCACTATGACGCAGGATAGTACAAGCTCCGAGACGTCTGAGAATCGCGCTGACAATCAGTCCACAGTAGTAAGTAAGGTCCCCAAACAAGCCGTTCTCACCGTTGCACTGCTGACCCTATTCGCTGTCCAACCCGCCGCGGCGCAGACTAGCGCGGTCTGCAGTGCGGATAACCTCCCCAGCATGATTGAGGGGTTCTTCCAGCTGACTACCGGACTCGGCATCGTCGGTCTTGCCGTGGTCTGGCAAGCGGACTCTCTCGTCGAGATGTTCACTCTCAACCCTGAGCAAAAGAAGGGGCTCAAACGCCACAAACGGTCGGCGATGAAATCCGCTGTTATCCTCGTCATCCTCGGCCCGCTGTACACGGTCGCAGGGTCGATGATGGGCCTCCCGCTGGCGCAGTGTGTTGATCTCGTCCCCTGGTAACCAGGTCACGTTAGCTAATCCACGAACTATATGGACCGAGACGTGTCCCTGCTGGTGGTTGCACTCCTCGTCACGAGTGTAATTGCTCCCGTCGCGACTGCCCGTCCACCGGCATCAGGCACTGATGATAACGGACTCAACAAAAACGAGTCCGCAACGCTCTGGTCTCGGGACACGGACGCCTTTGTGAATAACACCGAGTTCCAGCGTCGAACTGGTGACGACCGGACCCTCACGGGAGCACTCGCGAACGGGACCGACATCACGTTCAAACGACCGCCAGCAACCGCGGCCACCTGGACTCGAAACGACTTCGAGGATCTCCAGCCGGGTAGTTCCAAAACGTCCGTCTATCCCTCTCATGCGAATCTCTCAGACGGGGCGTTCATTCAGGACGCTCACGCAACTGTGTTCAGTGTGCATCCGTCGACTCGGGGGCACCTCACATCAGGTGAAACACCACTGTATGTCGCCCCCAACGGGACGCTCCGTGGGTTCGTCGACTATCGCGTTTTGATCCCGGAAGGGGACGATTCTGGAGCAACAACCGTCCAGTGGTCGCTGACTACCTCCGAGATCGAGGAGGTGCGTCTCACGAACGAAACCACGGTTCTCGCCAGCGCTGACGGGAGCCCTACGCCCACGTTCGACTACAATCTCTCTGGGAATCGAAACACGACACTCATGCTCGAGGCTGAAATCTCGGTCCAGCTGAAAGAAGTAAGACGCACTGACCACGGCACTCACACCAGCACCGACGTTACGTACCATACTGAACGCCGCAACGTCTCGGATTCGATTGACATCGAGGTGTACAACCTCACCGCGTACCCGTCGTACGCCGAGTATCCGAATGGTGACCATGGAATTGCGATGTTTCAGACTCGTCCGTGGCAGGGCTACACGCTCACAGAGGACGGGAATGTGAGCGTTCGCGGTGTCTGGCGGTTCTACACTGCGCGGGATACCGACTGGGACACGCTTGTGAAAACAAACGGGAGTACGGATGAAGAGATGGACTCAGACGCGCTCCCGGTCTACGTCCACGCGTATCCGTCGCGAATCGGTCCACGGGCAGAACCGGTGCGAGATGGACCGAAAATCCTCGACGTCTGGGGACCAACTCGACCAACTCCTGCTGACACAATTGGAGAAAACGTCAACGTCGAAGTCGTAAACCAGTCGTACACGTCGTCGTACGGACTGGCAGCTCGGGCCGACCAAGTCAACCGCGAGAGTGTGCACGTTGCTGGTATCGTCCGTAACGTGAACGCAACCGTCATCCAACCAGAGGCCGGAGCAGAGCGTCAGGTTCGTGAGAGCGCACTCACTGTCGAGGTGCTCGAACAGAACGAGAATCAGGCGACCGTTCGGATCGAGCTTCGTGATAACGAAACTGGCGCTCCGATCGTTCTCGGGGAGAACGATTCACGAGTCCAGCCGATCGGTGACCGCGCTCGTGCGGGATACGTCACTATTGCAGACCGGCGCGTCAGAACGAACGCTTCGGGTGTTGCCACGGTAACTCTCGATCAACCCGGCATCTACACCGCTCGCTATCATCCGGGGTCGTGGCTCGGACACAACCCGGCCTACGTGAGTGATACGGCGACCGCCCGGTGGCACCCACTCGGAACCATCGACGGCTGGTTCGCGTTCATCTTCGAGGTCGGCTGGCAGTTCATCCCCTTCTTCGTGATGTTCTACGCAGGACGCCGTCTCCTCCGAATGCTCGGCCCAGAAGACATCTTCCAACGAAACCCATGACCAGAAACCATCCACACATCAGTCGACGAAACGCCCTCCGAACAGTTGCAGGCGCGGCGCTTGCGAGCGTGGCTGGCTGTCTGAACGACGGTGGTAGCTCCGGAACCCCCGGTGACGGGACAGCCACTACAAACAGCCAGGGGCCGCTCACGCGAGTCGCCGTCGAGGGAACGACGCTCGTCGTCGAGCTCTCGGCAGAAGCCGACGTCGACCAAGTCAACCTCATCCAGCCGAACGGAGAGCTGTTCGGAAAGCGTGACGTGGCTGCAGGGGCCCGACAGGTCTCGTTCGAGATTGGAACCGCATACGAGCCCGGCGAGTACCGCGTGGTCGGTCTGAAAGGGGAGGAGAGAGTAGCAGAAAGTACGAGGGATATCGAACCGGAAATCCAGATTCAAGACGTTGGACTCTACCGAAACAATCCCGACAAACCGTGGGATGAGATCTACGGAGACACAGAGACAGACCGGTTGAAGAACGGCGAAGCGTTCGTTACCGTATCAAACGCTGGCACAGGCCCAGATGCGATTGTTGAGCTCGTGTTCTCTGGAGATGTTCCGAACCCCATCGAAGATCCCCGGGGAAGCGGGATGTACGAAACAGAGCAAGTGGTTGTTGCCCCCGGAGAGACAGCAGATATCTTCAGCAATTCGTTCCCCTTTGGCTCAGAGTCTGAGAAAGGAATGGGGTGTTCGCCTGACGGAAATAGCGGACAATTCACCGTTCTCGTTGAGTCAAGGGTCAACGGGAACGAGAGTGCGAAAGCGTTCGATGTGGAGTACTCTGGATCTGAGGAGATGAGTGATTGTGAGGTCGCAATCGCGGAGGCCTGACGATGGTTGACTTGATCGACGTCGTACTGGAAGGGTTCAAAGACGTCGTTGAGTGGGTTATCGGTCTCTTCATGGATGGGCTCCGGTCAGGGTATCAGACCCTGACTGAGGCGATGTTTGGTACACCAACGCCACAGACTGATGGAACGTTCATTTTCGGTGACCCAAGCAATGCACCGTGGCCAGCGATTCAGGATGGACTCGTTGGTGGCGAGATCATGCTCATTGCTCTACTCCTGCTCGTAATGAGTGTACAGGGCCGCCATACCATTCGAATATTCAACGTGGGTAGTGCCTACGAAGCCCGAAAGACCAAGAAAACTGCATGGGTCGGTGCTTTCCTTATCATCACATGGTACTGGATTGGCGCTCTTACCCTGTACCTTGTAGATGGGTTCACCATTGCCCTAATGCCCGACCTCTCCTCGGTATCTGCAGCGATGCTACGGTTCTTGGGCGTCTCTATTACCAATCCAGGTCTGGGGCTATTATTCGCCCTCTCTGGTGGTATCTCGATGTGGGCGTTGGAAGCCCTCTTCTACATTCGCGAGATCCTGCTCTACGTCTACCTGTACGGAATGCCGATTGCGTTTGCTCTATCCTATGGGAATATTCCCGTCATTTCTGAGATTGCGATGGGTTTCGCTAAGCGATTTGTTCCTTTGGCTGTCCTACCACTTCCAGCAGCAATCGTACTCAAGGGATACGACCTCATCTATGCTGGAGGCTCACTAACGCCGAGTACCGAGTTTCTCAAGTACCTCGTTGCTGCGTCTCTCCCGTTCGTCGCTCTCTATGTGACCTGGAAGACGTTCAAGTACGCGACTCCGCTGACTGCAAAGGTCGTCGGAGGCGCGACGAAAGGGGCGGCACTCATCGGTGGAGTCGCAGCGGGTGCGTACGTCGGTGGCACTGGCGTCGCGACGACCGCGGCCCGTTGGGGACCAAAGGCAGCTGCTGGTCACGCTGTCGCGCAGAAAGCCGCAGCTCGAGGAGAGAATAGTGACGAAGAGAACAGTACGCCGTCGTACCGGCGGACCGAGAACGACCCTGGAATCTACTAAGCACCCATGTCGATGGATCAAGACGCAGCCGCACGGCGCATCATGGACCAGTTCGGCGAAGAGAGTCGCATCCCCTACCTCAACATCGAGGAAGGAGACGTCGGCGTGCTCATCGCCTTCCCGATCATCGGGCTGTTCGTCGCTGGGCTTACCGGAATCGAATCACTTGCCCTCCCGTTCGTCGCAGGAGGATTCGGGTTTGGCGTTGCCGTCATCTACGTCTCTCCCGACCATCTGAACGCGTGGACGTGGACGAAGGACGTCTATCGCTACGCCAAGCGGCCGCGAGTCACGTTCAGTGCCCCAGAAGAGCCCGAGAGAACCACGAACGAGACAGAGCGAAACGAGGGCGGGCTTGCGAACTACACGCCGTTCAAACCGGACGAGCGAACGCAGGACCTTACAAACGTCAAGCGGGCGTGGCCCGGTGCTGGAGCGATCCAGCGGGCAGACGGAACGATGGAAGCGTTCATCGAGATCGACCCGGGGAACATGGATTTCGCCATGTCCGACGACTGGGCACAGCTCCAGGAGGCCGGGGAAGAGTTCGCCAACAAGGAACTCGACTCGAAGCTCAAACTGCACGCGACTACCCGGTCATTTCCGGTGGAACAAATCACCGAGACGATCGAGGAGCGGCTCAACGACGAGGACGTCAAGCAGAACCCGATCTTCCGGGAACTCCTCGAAGAGTATCGTGAGACGCGTCCCAAGGAGATGCGTGATCGTGGCATCCAGCAGGTTCGCTACTACATCGGCGTCGAGGTCACGCCGCTCGAAGTTTACGACAGATACCGAGACGAAGGGACACCCGCGGAGAAACTGACGCAGTTCCCCGTCATCGGGTTCCTGTTCAACCCGTTCGTGACGCGGCGTGAGGACCTCACGGATGTCGAGCGCCGGGCACAGATGTTCGAGAAGCTGGACAGCCGCGTCAACGACGTTCGCGCCGAGTTCATCCAGCAGGCATCCGGCTGGTCTGCTCGTCGGCTCAGTACGGTCGAGCTGTTCGTCCTGAACATGGACTTCTGGAACGGGCGAGAGCACGACTACGACGAAGCAGAGCGTGTTGTTCGCGAGCAACCGATTATCGGCCACTCGCGCCGGGAGGATGAGACCAATGCATAACGTCGTCCTGCAGGCGGGTGGCGGGCCCCTCGCCCAGCTCACAGAGTGGCTGCTGAACCCAACGTCATCCGAAGGTGCGGCGATTTACCTCCTGTTAGTTGTGGTCCTCGGAGTCGTCGGGAAACTCCTCTGGGACCGCCACACCGCCGACGAGGAACCCGAAGTCGACTTCTCGGACGTCCTCGACGAGGAGACACTCGAGGAGGGGCAGGCAGAGGGGCAGCTCCTCGATGACATCTCCGAGTCCCACAAGACGGTGACCGCGCCGGCAGCCATCGAGTGGGAGACACGAGCTGCACGTGTTGGCGAGCAGTGGACGACGACGCTGTACATCGCTGACTACGCCGACTACCCGAACGACGGGTATCTGAGCGACCTCTTCGAGTTGACCGACGTCGAGTTCGACCTCACAGCGCACATCACCCCGAAGAACCAGCAGCGTGCGCGGAATGAACTGCAGGATATCGCTGACGACCTCCAGGTAGACGCGGATCTGGAACAGAGTGTCCGTAGTGCGTACCTCCAAGAGCGGGCAAATGAAGCCGCTGCGACGTACAAGGCCGTCGAGAGTGGTGCGAACGTCTTCGACCAGGGGATGTTCGTCACGGTCCGCGCCGACGACAAGGACGACCTCAGGGACTCGGTCCAGAAGGTCAAGAGTGCGCTCCGCGACGACCCGGCAAACCTCACGCCGAAGACTGCGATCTGTCGGCAGGACCTCGCGCTACAGTCAGCTGCACCCATCGGAGACAACGTATTCGGGCGCGAGTCAATCGCCCTCGGTGGGGCCGTCGGCGCACTCCTTTCGTCGCCGCATAACGCGACCATCCTCGAAGAGGGCGGGGTCGAGTTCGGGATCCACAAGGACAACCAGAGCCCGGTCGTCATCGACCCGTTCGCCCGTGACAACGGGTATGCGATGTTCACCGTCGGCGATACCGGGTCTGGGAAGTCGTTCGGGTCGAAGCAGAACTTCATCCGCTCTATCGAGCAGAGTAAGGACCGCATCGGTATCATCCTCGAACCGCTCAATAACTGGGCAGGCGTCTCCGAAGCACTCGGAGCGAAGCGCATCACCGTCGGTGGGACGCTCGGGCTGAATCCCCTGGAGATCCGCCAGACGCCCGACCACGTCCAGCGAGCGATGGGCGAGGACGCGAGCCCGTTCAACGAGAAGCTCGACGACGCCATGAGCTTCCTGACGAACTTCTTCGCACTGCGCGGTATCTCACTCGGTGACCGCCGGACGACGCTCGAACTCGGCCTCAAACGCGCCTACAAGTGCAACGACATCACCGACGATATCTCAACGCACAGCAATCCCAGTCCGACCATCCGAGACATGATGGACGTCTTCGAGGACATGGTCGACGACCCCGAGTCGTTCGTGGTTAGGTCCGACGAGGAGGCCGGGAAGATCCGCGAAGACGCGACATGGCTTCTCGACCAGCTTCGCCCGTTCGAGGAGGAGGGTCGCCACGCCAATCTCGGGAAGTCCTCAGAGTTCGACATCCGTGACGAGAAGGTCATCTACCTCGACCTTGCACAACAGGAGGGCAGCGTCGACAGCAGCACAGCCCTGACGATGCAGTTGCTCATCTCGCTCGTGTACGAGCGGGCGAAGGAGACTGACAAGGAGGTCGTGTTCGTCATCGACGAGGCGCGGTACATCATGCAGGACGCCGCGAGTCTGGCGTTCCTCGAGACGGTGTTCCGCCATCACCGCCACCACGACCTCTCGATTCGTCTCGTCACCCAGACTGTCGACGAGTTCTTCGAACACGCTGAATCCGAGGCCATCCTTGATCAGTGTGCCGTCAAGCAGTTCCATCGCCTGGACGGGATGGACGATCAGTGGGCCGACGAGTTCGGGCTGAATTACGCCCAGATGCGCTACGTGCAGGACGCGGTCCCGGGGAACGAGGACGCAGGCTTCTCCGAGGCGCTCGTCGGCGTCGACGGCGAGTGGCGTGGCATCAAGGTCGAGGCGATGCCCAAGGAGAAGCAAGTCATCGACTTCGATCCGACCGAGCAGGTGCGGTCCTCACTCCCCGGTACTGGCGACGATGCCGTCGATAGTGAGATGCAAGAGTTCCAAGCGGAACTCGAGGACCGAGCGGCGAACGGAACGAATGGAACGAGCGAAACGAACAGCGGATCAGATGTCGTCGCTGCGGAACCCGACGGCGGTTCCACGGAGGGGAATGACGATGGCTGAATACCTGCGCGTACGGCCGACGTCCGAGCAACTCAATCCGGAGAGTATCCCTCGAGTCCTCAACAGTCTCCACAAATTAACCACGCCCGGATCGTCGGGGCTGGGGGCGAAGCTGAACCCCCTCCACAGTGAGACACCACCCCGATTCGAGTTCCTCGCAATAAGTGATGGCCCGGACGATCCAGTGGAGTTCTTCTACGGGGCCGATGCCCATCTCGACACACTCGAGAAGCGGCTTCGCTCGATTTACCCGGCTACGTTCAACATCGAACGCGTCGACATCGACGTCGCCGCACGCCTCATTCAGCACGTCGAGTTGACGCCTGAGCAGTTTGTCAGCCACTACGAGAACGGGCAGCTTCAGTACGAGTTTGGGGCTGACGAGCGGTACAAAATCGTCGAGGAAGACGGGGAGCAAGCAGAATCGACAGCTGTGGGGTCGGCGACAGACGGTGGTGTTGCTGTGGGTTCGGTCCCCGACCACCACGTTGTCATCGGTGAGACAGCCCTCGAACTAGCTCCGCCAGCGGCACTCGATACGGACGACTCTCCGGACACCATCGAGAAGCCGACGATGACCCCTGGCGGGACGATTCTGACGCGGCCAGCACCCGAGGACGTCTCGCCGCTCGGTGTCCGGTGGTGTGGCTCCGCAGCACGGAAGCAGGACTGGATGACCTCGCTGACGCCGTTCACAGCGGAGGAAACGAACGGCGACCTCTCGTCCATGGACCAACCGGGGGCAGCGCTAGCATCCCTGATCGACCACCTGATGGAGGCGACAGCGCCGACCGCGTTTCAGGTCGTCTTCCAACGGCGAGCTAGCTGGCAGTCCGACGCGGAGGTGCGGAAAGAAGACCTCATCGACGGCCGAGACACGTTCTTCCAGGAGGTCGTCGGGTCGTTACTCGAAGTCGAGGACCAGCGGAGCGATCAGGACGAACGACAGCTCAGCGAATCTGTCGAGAAGCGCATCGAGTCCATCGACGCAAAGAACGCCAAACGGTCGTTCACGGTCAACATCCGGGCCGTCGGCGTCCCCACCGACGATATTCGTGACGACCTCGATGCCCGAATGGACTCGCTCCTCCCCGTGTTCGACCCGCTTGATGGGCCGTTCTACGAGGTCAAGGGGCAACGCTTCCGGGACAGCGGTTTCCGTGAGAAAACTAAGGAGAAGAAGGCACGGGCCGCACTTCAGCGCCTACTCAATCGCGAATTGACAACGGGGCGAGGGAAGACCCGTCCCGAGCTGGTCCTCTGTGGGACGGAGCTCGGGAACTTCATCCTCGTCCCCTCCTCCGAACAGTTGACGGTCGAAGGGGCACGGGGGACCAGGGCCGAGCAGCAGAGCCGCAATCCGCTACCGTGGCCGAATCCCGACCTGATCCAGCAGTTCCAGGACGGGATGGAGATCGGGTATGCCCTCGACGATAACGGGGAGCCGAGACCGGATCCGATCCAAATCCCGCCAGACCTGTTGCCCACGCATTACGGGCGGTTCGCGTCGACTGGCGGTGGGAAGTCGAAGGCCATTATCAACGACGCCCTCTCGCTTCGGGAGACAACCCGTGGCCCCGTCGTCCTCGTCGATCCGAAGGGTGACGGTATGTGTGAGAACTACCTGCGCTGCCACTACGAGCGATTCGGGGGCCTCGACGACGTCTACCACTTCCGCGTCCCGGAGACGATCCCCGCGTTCTCGTTCTTCGACATTCGCCCAGCGCTCGAAGCGGGCCGCAACCGGGAGGACGCGATTCAGGACAAGGTCGACCACTTTCACGACATTCTCCGGATGATCATGGGCCGCGAGCGGTACGGCCAAGCGTTCGTCGCGAACGAAATCCTCAGCTACCTGATCAAGGCACTCTTCGACGATGAGTACGGGAGCGAAGTATTCGGGCTGGATGACCTCTTTGCCGCCGCCATCCGGATGCAGCGCGACCAGACGATTCCCCCGGTCTCAGCGGACAACCAGAACATCGAGGAATCGCTGACCCGCCACTTCGCGAAGGATAACCACCAGTTCCAGGTGTCGATGGACGCTGTTGGGAACCGCCTCGACAAGCTCAAAGAAGACGCGCATCTCCGGCGGATCTTCAGCCACGTCCCCAAGCAGAACGACGCCGGCGAGTACATCGACAACCGCTTCGACTTCCGCGAGTTCCTCGATGAAGACGCAACCATCATCTTCGACCTCGGCGATCTCCGCCCGGAGGCACAGCGAGCGATCACGCTTCTGCTGCTGAGCAACCTCTGGGACGCCGTCCAGGTACGCCGACGCGACGGTCAGACGGATTACGAGAAGCTCACCAACCTCATCATCGAGGAGGCGGCGCCGGTCGCGTCGACGAAGCTCGTCTCCGAGCAGCTACTGCCGCAGGGCCGGTCGTTCGGCCTGAGTATGGGGCTCGTGATGCAGTTCCCCGGGCAGGTGCGGAATCGGAACGAACGCGCCTACGACGAGGTGCTGAACAATATCAAGACGAAGCTCATCGGCAACATCTCGATTGAACGCGATCTCGCGGAGTCGCTCGCCCACGAGGACCTCAGCCCGACCGAACTCCGCAACCGGATCAACACGCTTCCGAGCGGCGAGTGGATCGCCCAGCTCCCGAGCCCGTCGTTCGGGGAGACTGGGCCGCCGCCGTTTTCGCTCAAGCCGCTCCCGATTGCACCGGGGCATCCAGAAAGCGACCAGCCGCTCACAGAGCCGCAGGTAGACCATTTCGAGTCCGTGACCCGGCCACGGATGGTCGAGCGCACAGCGGCCCAGCACGGACTGACAACGACGGCTGAATCGAGCCCTGCTCCGGAGGAGACTGGCTGGGGAAGTTCAGGAGCCGGCACGGTGGTCTCGTCGGAAGATGAAGATACGGGGAGCGACCCGACCCAATCTGCGTTCATCAGCCACGCGACGACCGAGGACGGGTCGGCGTCGACCACCCAACCCGAGACGGACAACGAGTCCGATGGCGACCACGGGGAGGTCAGTTCGTTGTTCGGGGAACCCATTGATAGCGACGAGGACCCAGCTGGCGACCAGCCAGAGCAACCGGCGAACGGATCAACACCCGTTCAGGACAGCGGCGTGCCCGTTCCCGATGACGAGCTTCGAGAACGCGGGCTCAGTCGCGACGATGTCCGATTCCTGGGTCGGGTCCTCGACGTGATGAACAGAGAGGACGACGAGTACACGCTCTTGAAAAGTATGCGCCAGCTGCGGAACGACTACGACGACCTCCATGTGGAGCGGCTCACAGACCAGGACCTACTGGAAGAGGGATCTGCAGCGGGGCGCAAGTCCTATACCGTTCTCCCGGCCGGGCGAGACCTCCTCGGTAGAGAACTTCACACCGGCCCCGGCAAGGGTGACCTCGGCGAGAAAACCCCGCACAAGGTTGGCATCCGGCTCCTTGAGTTGTGGATCCAGCAGCAGGACGACGTTGTTCGCGTCGAGCCGTACTACGAGTACGACGATGGAACGGTGCTGGATGTGGCTGGGTTCGACGATGAGGGCGACCTCGTCTGGGCTGGTGAAGCAGAACTTGCGAGTAACAATCGGCACGCTCCGGTCAAGGATTACGACAAGCTCAGCGCCGTGGACGGTGACGCAGTCTGGGCATTCAACACTCGGGAGACGGCTATCGACGTGCTTGACGCGCTGGCAGACGCCGACAGGATCGACGAGCGTGTCAGTGGGCGGTCGGCGCGGTCGTTCGCGAACATCAGAGATGCCGTCGACGAACTCGATGCTGACGGCCTGAGCACCGTTCGAGGCTTCAAAAATCTCAAAGAGGAACTCAACGAATGACCGGTAACGAGCGGAAGCTACCTAGTTTGACGAATGGTCTGGGTGTCAATCCTTCCATAGTGATTCCCGACAGTATTCACTCTGGCGTCTGTTCCCGGATTCGGAACTCTCATTCAAGAAACAGCCACTTCCGAGGGAGTCCATACCGGTGTTTCAGATTTATATGCCATTCCGGCCAAAGAATGCCTGATGGAGCGGACCAACACGCTCGTCGTACGCCCGCGTTCCGAGCAGGACCGGGAATTACTACACGAGCTGTTGGACGCTTCTGCGAGCCTCTGGAACGAACTCACCTACGAACGCCGCCAGAACTACTTCGACGGCGAATCTGTTTGGGACACCGCCGACTACCGAAAACGGTACGTCGACGTACTTGGGTCTGCAACCTCCCAACAGATCATTCGGAAGAACAACGAGGCGTGGCGGTCGTTCTTCGCCGCCCAAGAAGGTGGCGAAGAAACCGCGCCACCCGGCTACTGGGGCAACGAGGAGGATGGTCGAGAGTGGCGAACCTATATTCGAAACGACCAGTACACCCTCCAAACCGGCGACCGATCACGGTTAGAAATCCCCGTCGGAAAAGCTCTCAAAGACGAATACGGACTCGACTATCACGACCGGCTACGTCTCGAAGTAAGCGGTGTTCCGAAGTGGGAAGGCGAACAGGGCCGGTTAGAACTGTACTACGACGAGGTCAACGACACATTCAGAGCCATTCAACCTGTTACCGTCCCCGATTCTCAACAGGATTCACCACTGGCCGACGAAACGGCCGCTCTGGATATTGGCGCCAACAACCTCGTCGCCTGTACGACTACGACCGGCCAGCAGTATCTCTACGAGGGGCGTGGGCTGTTCGAGCGATTTCGCAAAACCACGCGAGAAATCGCTCGTCTTCAGTCCAAACTCAACGATGGACGGTACTCCTCGCAGCGGATACGGTCACTGTACAGACGTCGGACACGCAGACGCAACCACGCCCAGAACGCGCTGGCCCGCGACCTCATCGAACGGTTGCACACCGAAGGCGTCTCCACGGTGTATGTTGGGGCGCTCACCGACATTCTCGAGACCCACTGGTCGGTAGAGGCAAACACCAAGACACACAACTTCTGGGCATTCCGGAAGTTCATCGACAGACTCGCGTGTACGGCGGAAGAGTACGGTATCTCGATAGAAGCTCGACCGGAGGCGTGGACATCTCAAGAGTGTCCACAATGCGGTGCGACCGATCGGACAACACGCCACCGCGACAAACTCACCTGTCAATGTGGGTTCGAAGGGCACGCAGATCTTACGGCGTCCGCGACGTTCCTGAGGCGGCAGACAGACGTATCAAGGCCGATGGCACGGCCCGTGCGATTCGAGTGGGACGACCACGAATGGTCGGAGTTACCACGCTCTCGCGAAAGTCCCAAAGAACAGCGCACAAACCAGAGTATCCACGGTTAGGAGAATCTCGCTCACGTCGGGGTGGCGCTAATGGCAGACCCCGAACGCGAGGAATCGCACGGCGTTGGCCGTGAGGAGGATGTCAAGTGGCGACAGGCAACTCGTGAAGAGATCTACGCCTACTACGCCGAGGAGTTTCCCCGCTATGTCGATGACCTGCCGGACTTCATATCGGCGACGGGCCCGAAGCAGTACGCCGTCGCCTTCCGAGAGTCCCATCCGGTACGCAACGACGAGGTGCCGGACAAGGACTTCATCCGGCGGGATACGTGGCAAACGGATCCATCAGGCGATCGGACGACGGCGGAGTTCAGTAGCTTCGAGGACGTCGTTGAGTTCGTTCGCCATCCCGCACGGAACGACCCACTCGGCCGAAGCGAATTCGCACTCGCTGACCCAGAAGTCTTGGAGCAACCAGATCCACGCCCCGATGCCGTCTACTACGCGCTCGATCACTGGGAGCGGCCGTGGGTTCTCCTCGTCGATATCGACGCCAAGAAAATCGCTCGGGAACGAGCCACGGATGCCGTCTCGGACGACGCCGACGACCGGGACGACGATACACTCCTCGACGCCGCCGGCATCCTCGACGCCGAGCCAGCCGGATATCCGTATGCCTTCGAAGACGTCGACCAGGCCATCGAGTACGGATTCGAGGTGCGCGACATCTTCCAGGATGATTTTGACGCCGAGGAGACGATGGTCGTGTACAGCGGGCAGGGGGTTCACGTCTACCTGCTGGATACCGACCCGGCGCACCGATACGACGAACAGAGTCGTGAGGTATTGAACGACCTCCTCCTCGAGACGTACGACATCCCGATCGACCCCGTCGTGACTGCCGACCGCCGGCGTGTCGCCCGCCTGCCCTACTCACTCCACGCCGACGTCTGCAGCATCGTCCAACCAATAGAGAGCCCTGGTTTCGACGTGCAGTCGGCAACTCCGGAGGTGATCGACGAATGAGTCCGAGAACACCCACGGACGACGAGGACATGGCGTATCGGGTTGCGTCACTCCCACCTGAGTACGGTGACACCCGTATCAACCAGCTGTTTACGCGTGGCTACAATCGATACGTCGTCGACGGCGAGGACCAGCCCGAGGACCTCGTGAACGACATCGAGCGGTTCGGCACCGCGGCGTTCAAAGAGCAGGTTCGTGCCGACGCCGCCGAGGAGCCGTTCGTCGACGAGCCCGCGACGCTCGCCGTGCTCGCGACGTTGAGTGCGATCTGCGTGAAGGAACACCCGAAGTTCGAGCACGCGTCGCCCCGGAACATCCAGGTGCTCTACGACATCCGAGAGCTGTACGTCAACAATCTCGCCTCACTCATCCGAACCCACGGTGATGGTTCGCTCCAGCAGGACATCGCCGAGGTGCTGTACAGCAAGGAACCTGGCGAGGATGGCCCACACCCTGGTCGGGTCTGTACGGGCATCATAGAGAAGCCGGAGTTCGGAGACGGCCTGTACCTCGAAATCCCGATGGCGGCGGCGTCACGCAAATGCCTCGTTCGAGAGGACGAGGCGTGGACGGGGACGGGCGGTGGCGGGGAGATACTGACGCGAGTGAAAGACAACAACCTGTACGTCCCGGTGGGTGATTTCGATAGCAAGTATCGTGACTACGCCGAGCGGGCGTTCAAGAAGCTCTTGCGGGTTCAGGAGGACGGTCTTTCGGACGACCAGCTGACGTGGTTGACCACGAACGAGTCGGCAATCACGGAACGGATCGACCGCTTTCTCGAAACCGGGCATCACGAGCGGATCTGGCGGAACTGGGACCGTGGCGAACGGACGATCCGCGTCCTCCGCCGGGCCCTGAGTGATGCGCCCGACGACGTCGCCCAGAAGGGGAAGTACCATTCAGCGAAAGAGCTCTATCGAGCAGTCGAGGCGTACGCGGCCGAGGACGACTGGGAATCATCTGTGACGGATTGGATTTCGAGCCCGAGCAGTCTCGCAAAGACGCTGGCCGACCACGAGTCACATTCGGCGGTCACGATCGACCGCGACGGGCGCGTCAATACGTATCGAATCGGGCGAGCCGGGACTGGCGCCGAACAGATTGAGGTGCGAGAGATCGAGGACCTCTTCGAACTCCCCTGTATGGCGAATATGGAGGAACGGCTACACGAGAAGAAGCCGGTCCGGAAGGACCTCTACAACTTCGCGCGGATGGTGATGTGGCTCCCGCAGTATCAGGACAGCAGCCTCGACGAGATTGTCGCAGATCTCAAGGACGTCTTCTCCCGGTGGCCGTGGTACGACGAACAGGAGACGGAATACCAGGTCCGCTACGAGTTTTCGAACACTATCGGCGGCAACACGCCGCTGCCGATGAACTGCGATAACGACGATATGCAGCGCTACTGCATTGGCCAAGACCAATGTCCCTATTCGATCTGGGGCAGCCTCCCGTTCCCTGATGAGATGTACGAGCAAGTCGACGAGCATTCCGCCGGCCCCGCAGAGCAATTCTAAATCATAGCCTTTTCTCAGATATTCGAGAATTGTGTTGCAGACCAAAGGCAGTCTCTTCAGAATCCCCGTCGAGCAATTTTTAGCGGCTAACACAACCGAAATTGGGAGAATTGGGGGCATTTCACGATTCGAAGTGCCGAGCCGGAAGACCTCAAGAGACTCAGAACAGGTGAAGCAGTGGCCCTAGTAAATCCTGATACGCCCGATATCACCTCCATTACCCCTCCGTCGAGCAATTTTTGAAATCGGCGAGTCATCCTCGTACCCGTCGAGGTGATTTCTACGCCCTCAAATCGACCCGACGGGGTTCTCCTTCGATTTGAGGGCGTCATAGAGCCTTGCATATCGCGGGTTTCGTCCAAAGAAAGAGGCGATATGCAATGTGCGAAGGCCGCCGGCTCTCTCAGGCCGAGGGGCCATCACAGGGATACGGGATTCTCAGATGTGTCAGATTTAGCGCATAGAGTGAACGGGTGTATCCCGGTGATGTTTGTCGCCCCCGCGAGAGGGTGGCGGGGCACATCACGTGTCCCTGATAGACGATGGCTTCGGAACGACGCAGCAAGACACGGGAAACGTATCACGCAGGAACAACCGACGACGATGAGGCGCCGTGGGCGGACCTCGAGGTGACCGTCCCGACCAACCGGGATCACGCGTCAGTCGTCGCCCTCGTGGAGTGTGCCCTCGTCGAGCTGACGCACGAGGCCGTGGGCGCCGTCTTCGTCTCCCGGCAGGTCGGACGGTCGACGCGGACGCAATACGTCGCCGGCGACGACGTCGGCGAGCAGTTTCAGAAGCGGCACTTCGACGACCGGCTGGGCTGGCACGAGACCACCGTTCCTCGACGAACCGTTCGCGATGAGCTCATCACCCAGCTCACGCGGTCGCATTCGACATCGGCGGAGCGGCCAAGTGATGAAGCAGCCAGCGAGCCAGACACGTTCGCGGTGAAGCCAGTTCGAGATCTCCGAACGCCGTAGGGGCCGACTTAACCAACATTTCCGGCCGGTGCTGGCATAGTGTTGGTTAACGCTGGAGCAGGATCCACTCCCTCGCCCCCACCTACCGCCCTACTCCTCGAGTGGGTATACCCTGGCGGCCGGGTGGTCCAAGGAAATGCGGAATCTTCACGCCATGAGTTGTTTATCGGCGCCGGGAGGCGTGCAGCCCGCGACAGCGTGCGGGGCATGATTCACCATGACTGGTCCCGATCCTCACGACGACACCAGTGCCGACCACGAACAGTTCGAGAAAGCACAGCTCGCCCAGGACCGCGACACCGCCGGCGTCGACACGGCGGACGTCGACGACACGACGGCCCGTCGCTTAGTCGACGACCTCATCGACGCAGATGTCGTCACTCCCCGGATACGGGCGGTTGACTCGCTTCCTCGTCTTCGCACTGAGACTCATTCTTCGAGCCCCGAGGTGAGGAGGTCGCGCGATTCGGTGGTGGCGTGAGAGCGGTTCGTCGAGCTGTCCTGCTGGATCTCGACGCGTTCGCCGACCTGGTTGAGCAGGCCGTCCTCGTGCGACACCACGATGATCTGGTCGACGCCGAGTTCCTCCATCCGCGAGATCAGCGACTTTAACTCGTTGACGTGCTGGGAGTCGAGGTAGACCGTCGGTTCGTCGAGGATGAGCGGCGGGAGCGGCGCCTGCCCGCTCAGCCCCTCGGTGAGGAGCTGGTAGATCGCGCACCGCAGCGCGAGATTGAAGAGCGCGCGCTCGCCACCCGACAGGTCGGTGGGGTCGAGCGCCTCGCCGGACTTCTCGTACACCGTCAGTTCGTACGAGTCCGACAGCTCGAAGTGCTCGTACGAATCCGTCTGGTACAGCAGGTCGAACAGCTCGTTGAGGAGCCGTTCGAGCTCGTCGACATTCCGCGTCCGCAAATCCTCGCGGAGCTCGCGGTACATCTGCTCGACGTCGTCGCACTGCTGGACGGCTGCCGCTAACCGATCGACTTGCGTCTCGAGGGCGTCTCGTTGCTCGCGCTTCCGGCCGAGTTCTTCGAGCTGGTTCTCGACCCCGCCTTTCTCGGACTGCAATTCTGTTCGATCGTCACCCAGGCGTTCGCGCCGTCGCTCCAGCACGTCACGCCAGCGTGCAGCACCCTCACGACGACGTTCGAGACGGTCGACCCGGCTCGGGTCCAGCTCAGCCCGTGCGTCATCAAGTTCGCCTTCGAGCTCGTCTCGTTCGTCTTCCCAGTACTCAATCTGTGGTTCGACGTCGTCAGTGAGTCGTTCACCGAGTCGCTCGTGTTCGTCGCGCTTCTGTTCCGCCTCACCGAGCGCCCCGTCAGCGGCTTCGAGCGCGAGCCACTCCCTGTGCAACTGGTGAGCCTCGTCCTTGAGGTACTCTTGCGCCCGGTCGTCCCGCTCCTTCCGCGCTTCGATATGCGGGATCGCCGCACGGTGGAACCCAGCGCGTTCGCGAACCGCCGCGGCCTCGGCGTCGAACTCATCCACTTCGTTCCTGATTGACTCGATCCGCTGTTCGCTAGCCTCGATTTCGCGATTCAGGTCGCCCCGACGTTCCTCGAGTTCCTCGTACCGGGACGCCTGCTGTTCGAGGTCGCGCGCCGTACGGACCGCTTCCTCTCGCTCCTCAACGGTGTCCTCCGCCTCGCTCAGGTCGTCTTCGAGCTCCTCGAGGGCTTTGCGGTCGTCCTCCAGGTTCGAGACAGACGGAGCGCCGTGAACTTCTTGGCCGCACTCGGGGCACAGACCCTCCTCCAGCAGTTCTTCGGCGTCCTCGATGCGTTTTTTGACACCGCTTCGCTCATCGCGGATCTCCCCATACCGCCTTTCGGCTGCCTCGAGTTGTTCGTTCTTCGACTCGACGAACGCCTCCACCTCGTCGCGATTCGTGGCGCTCTCGTCGAACGATGATTCGATCTCGTCCATCTCATCCTCGACCTCGTCGAGCCGGGAGCGTGGGTCAGCGAGGTCCTCTTCGAGTCCGCGAGCCTCGCCCCGACGCCCCTCAGCATCAGCTTCGAGGCCTGAAGCCTCGTCGTCGAGGTCACTCGCTTCGTCCCGAGCGTTTGCTACAGCCTCCTCGAAGCGCGACACCTGTTCTTGAGCTTCCACAAGCGCTGAATCGATCCGACCATGCCGCTCCATAACGTCCTCGAGGCGCTCTTCGACGGCGTCACCGTCGAGGTCCTCGACCGAGGTGTCCTCCAGCTTGTGTTCGGCCTCCGTTTCGAGCTCGTTGAGACGCTCGGCTGCCGCTTCCCGATCGGATTCGAGGCCCTCCTTTCTGTCCTTCAACTCTCCGACCTTTTCGTCTGCTTCACCGACCTCTTGCTCCAGGTCGTCGATCCGTTCCTCCAGCTCTTCGATCTCTTCGAGTTCGCTCGTCGCGTCGCGCTGCTCCTCAGTGACCGTTTCGATGTCGTCGTCGATCTCGTCGATCTCATCGTTGAGCCCATCGAGTTCGGCGACGATACGCCCGAGCTGCTTTTCGAGGTCACGTTCCACGAGGTCGGCGATGTCTCCCTCGACGTTTTTCAGCTCCCCGGCCTTCGCGTCCTTGATGCTCCGGACGCCGTTCCGCGTGATCGTCATCCGGTCTTCGTAGTCGTCGAGCTTGCCGAGCTGGAGCAGCGAGTCGATCATGTTCTGCCGCTCGCTCGCGCTCGCCCCGATCAGCTTGTTGATCTCGCCCTGCCGGACGTACGCGCAGTTCAGAAACGCGTTCGCGTCGAGCCGGAACAGCGACTTGATTGCGTCAGCGACGTCGCCGGGTCCTTCGATCGTTGCTTTCGGCGTCCGGAGTTCGACGTCGTGAGTCGTCTGCGACGAATACTCGCGGACGCGGCGGCGGATGTAGTACTCCTCGCCGAGGTGCGTGAACCACAGCTCGACGACGGCTTCGTCCGTCCCTTTCTCGATGACGTCGGTGAGATTGACGTCGGGGACGTCGGCGCCGTACAGCGCGAAGAAGCACGCTTCGAGGATGGTGGTCTTGCCCGCGCCGTTCGCGCCGTGCATCGCCGTGACGCCGCCGGTCAGGTCGATCGTCTCGTCGACGAAGCACTTGAACGATTCGAGCGAGATGCGTGTGAACTCCATGGGTTAGTCCTCCTGGGTGGTGGGTTGGCTCGCGTCTACGGCGAGGCCGTCCGCTTGCTCTCTGAGCTCTTCTTCGGTGACCTCCGGTTCGACCGGGTCGAACGCCGCCGGGTCGTCCTCGATGCGGTCCTCGACGTCTTCCTCGACACGGTCGCGGAGGTTCGAGTCGACCGGGGTGTCGGCGCGGACCTGTTGCTCGAGTTCGTCGACGACAGCGCTCAGTCCGAGCGTGCGTCGGCGGCGTTCGACGGCGTCGTCCGGGTCGGCGAACGACACGTCTATCGCGACGCGGTCGCTCCCGCGGCGCCGCCGATCCGACACGCGCGCTTCGAGGGCGCCGAGGTCCTCTTTCGCGTACGCTTCGAGCGGACCGGCCGCGACCGGCTCGCCCTCCCCGTCGATCGTGACCGCGACCACGGTGCCCGCGACGTCGTGATCGCCGAGCTCGTCACGGACGCGTTCGGCCACCGCGTCGTCTTCCTCAGCCTCGATGTCGATGTAGACGTGCGGCCGAGTGTCGAGCGGGACCCGATCGTACGAGACGCCGGGCGGGCAGACCGCGTCGCGGTCGATGCGGTCGCTCTCGGGTCGGGCGTCGTCGTCGAACCTGACGAGCGTGAACCCGCGGTCGTCGCGCTGGTCCGCCATCGTCCGCTCGGTCGAACCGGGGTACGTCGTGAACGTCCCACCCACCTCTTCGAAGATCGGTGTGTGGTCGTCGCCGAGCAGCGCGGCGTCGAACGCGACCGTCGACGACGACAACACGTCCTCGATCGACCAGTCGCCGTACGCGACCAGCGGCGAGAACGACCCGTGCGCGACGAGCGCGGCGTGGTCGGCGTCGTTCGACTCGAACTCGTACGTCAGGTGGTCGCGGTACGTCGGCGTGTGGTAGTCGAGGCCGTACAGCGCGACGTCGCCGACCACGGTCGGGTCGCGGCCGAGGTGGACCGCGTCCGCGACCTCGGTGAATACCGAGACCCAGGCGTCATCGCGCGTCGTGTCGTGGTTCCCGGACACCATCAGGAACGGGATATCGGCGTCTGCGAGCCGGCGGAGCTGCCGGATCGCGTGGAGCAGCGGCCCGATCCGCGGGTTCGAGTCGTGGAACATGTCGCCGCTGTGGACGACCGCGTCGACTCCGCGCTCGACCGCTTCGTCGATCACAGCCTCGAACGCCGCCGCGAAGTCCGCGGCGCGCTCCTCGAGGTGGTACTGTTGGTAGCCCAGATGGGTGTCCGAGGTGTGCAGCACGACCGTCATCGAACCACCTCCGCGCCCGCCTCTAGGCCGGAACGACCGGGCGGCACCGCCACCGAGGTCGGGGCGTCGCGGGTGTGTGGTCGGGTTGGCTGTGCGTCCGTCGGTGTCGTGGTAGTGTGGTTGGAGTTCATGGGTGGTCCTGGGTGAGTGTGTAGACTTCGAGGTCGGTGTCGAGTGCGGGGTCGAGCCCGCCGAGGTCGGTCGGTCCAACGAACTCGTCGAGCGTGCCGGCCCACGCCGGGTCGCGGTCGAGGACGCCGAGGTCGGCGAACAGGCCTTTCCAAAGCCCGGCTCGTTCGTACTCCTCGACGTGCGGCGGGATCACGTCGAACACCTGTGTGGAGGCGACGACGATCAGGCCGCGCTGCATCCGCGACATCGCGACGTTCAGGCGGTTCGGGTTCAGGAGGAACTCCGATTCGACCTTGACGAAGTCCGGGTCGGACGCCGTCGCCGACACCAAGATGACCGGGCGTTGGCCGCCCTGGTACCGCTCGACCGTGTCGCATTCGACGTCGTCGAGGTACGTGTCGAGGAGGCCGCGTTGGGCGTTGTGCGGCGTGACGATCCCGACCGCGTCGTCAGCGTGCGATGCTTCGGCGACGGACGCCCCGATCGCGGCTTCGACCGCGTTCGACTGCCGCGACGCGGCTTCGTCGTGAATGATGAGTGTGAGCGCGTGCGGCTCATCGCCCGACGCGTCGAGAACGTCGGGGTCACAAAGCACACGCGCGACGCCGTCACTCACGGCCGCGGGCTGCCGCACGGTCGCGTCCTCCTCGGAGTAGTACGGGATGCCGTCCTGCGCGTAGACGTGTTCGGCGAGGAACGCCGCGACGTCTTCGTGACACCGGTAGCTCCGCTCGAGCTGGTACAGCGGGAACTCCGCGGTCCCGCGGACGACGCAGTGGTCGTCGCCGACGTCGTCGACGTCGTCGCCGCGGAGCAACCGGCAGTAGTCGAGCGCCGACAGGTACGGCACGCGTTCCTGGATGGTGCGGCGGTACTCGTCGTCCCAGCCGTGCTGTCGAACCGGCGACATCTGCCGCTGATCGCCCGCCACCAGGATCTGGGCGTCGTCGCGGAGGTACGCCCCGACGGTGAGGAACGACGGGAGCCGCATCATCGACGCCTCGTCGACCGCGAGCAGGTCGAAGAACGACGCGCCGCCCGCGAGCCACTCCGCCGGCGACGTGTCCGCGGAGAACGAATCGACGAGCTTGTAGAGCCGCGCCGGCGTCGCGAACACCAGCGTGAGGTCGTCGGTCTCGGTCCGGACCCGTTCGACGATGCGGCGGAGTTCGTCGTCGTGCTCGTGGTAGTCGAGGTACGTGACGTGCGCGAGGTCGTCCTCTGGGACGTCGGATGTCAGCCGCACGAGCTCGAGGCCGTCCAGGAGGTCGTCACACCCCGTGTCGTGGGCTTCGTCGCCCTGGTTCCGGTACGCGACCAAGGCGTCGTGGACGTCCTCGAGGACCTCGTCGACGGCTTTGTTCGACTCGCCCGCCACCACGCCCGTACAGCCGGCGCCGTCCGCCGCGAACGACCGGACGCGGGCGAGCGTCGCGTGAGCGAGCGCACCCGACGTCTTGCCCGTCCCCGGCGGGCCCTGCAGGAGCGCCAACCGGGCGCGGTGCTCGCCGATGAACCGGCGCTGCCCCTGATTCGGCGGCGGGTCCGCCGTCCACCGTTCCGCGCCGCCGTCGCCGTCCGGGACTGCCCAGTCGACGTAGTCCGCGAGTGCCGCTTCCGAGACTGTGTCCGTGGTCGGGGACACTACGCGGCCGTCGGCGAGGTCGTCGAGCAGTCCGGCGAGCGGGTTGTGCCGTGCTTCGCGCAGCAGGTTGTACGACCGCTGGGCGACGAGGTCGTCGGTCTGCTTGTCGAGGACGAACACCTCGCGTTCGGCGAACAGCACCGCGTTCGTGTCCGCCGCCTCCTTCGGGTCGACGGTCCAGGCGCGGTGCCAGGTCTGGAACTCGGTCTGCCCGCTCCCGCCCGGGAACGCGGTCAGGTGGATCGACCGCGCCTCGATGTCGAGTTCCTCGACCGTGAGCGCCGGGCCGTGCTCGATGTTCCGCGGATCCGTCGAGTCGAGCGGGTCGCCGTTGCCGTCGAGTCGGTTCGCGACCACCCACGACCCCATCGTCGACCCCGACGTCCCTTTGAGCCGGCACGCCCGAGCGACCCTGTCGCCGTCCTCGAACAGGTCCGAGTCGTACGGGAGGTGGCCGTCGACGTGGAGCGTGCCGTCGTCTTCGTCGACCCAGGCGTCCGTGACCACCATCGGGATCGCGTCGCCGTTCTGGACGCGTTGCCGCATCGGGAGGCCGTACGTCCGGAGCTGGTCGTGCCGACCGGAGCGGTACTCGAGGGCGAGAAACTCGTCGGCTGCGCGCGCCGTGTGGCTCTCGCCGAGCGTGAACGCACGGAGGTCGCCGAGTCGGAGCGGTCGCTTCGGGAGGCGGTAGTTCCGCCGCGTGATCGACCGCTCGATGTGGGCGACCGCGTGCGCGAACCGCGCCACGAGCGCCTCAACGTCCTCCGGCGCGATCCGCGTCTCCTGTTCGTCTTCGTCGACCCACCGGAACGGGTCGACGGGCTGGACTATCCCGGACGCCTCCTGGACTTCCTCCGCCCAGTCAGGCGTCAGGACATCGTACGCCGCCCACACGTATTCGAGCGGGACTTCGCCGCGGTCGCGTGGCCGCGACGGATACATCATGTCGCGGTCGTCGTCGGCGTACATCGCGAGCCCTGGCGGGTCGCGTCGCGCCCTCACCAGGTGGTCGAACAGCTTGAACCGGAACGCGCGCTGCAAGTCGATTTCTTCGCCGGTCGACCGGGTGTATGTCCAGTTGCGGCGGTAGAGTGCGTCCTCGCCGCCGCCGCAGACGCGGAGGGCGGGCAGCAGCCCCGCCGTCGGGACGCCGAGCGCGCGTCGTTCGCGGAGCTCGCGCTGCACGATCGACACCATCGCTTGCTCGTCGTGGTCGAACGCGTCGTCGCCGCGGCCACTGATGGTGGCGCGCTGACCGAGCAGGTCGCGGAGCGCGGGCGCGCCGTCGACGTCGCCGTGCCGCGTGAGCGCCTCGACGAGCGCTTCGTACTCGCTGTTCGTGTAGAGGTAGAAATGCACCGGCGCGTCGTCTGTCTCCATGGCGGCACCGAGTGCGTCGATCGCGTCGAACAGGCTTCCGAGCGCGTCGCCGAGGACGTCGGCTTCGAGGTTAGTGGCGTCCGCGACCGTGTCCGGGACCGCGGCGGCGAGGTGGCCGAACGTCACTGGGTGGTCGACGTTCGAGACCGAGACGTACCCGCCGACGGCGTTGACGCGGTCGTACCGGTGGTCGCGCTGGACATTCAGGTAGACACGGATCATCGAGCCGCGCTCGAACGGGAGCTCCATCTCGAACGGCGGGTCGTCCTCGGGGAGGTGGCCGTTGCCGCTCCCTGACAGCCAGACCGGGTTCGTCCCGCCAGCAGCGAACGTCGTCCCGGGCGCGAACTGCCCCATGAACGACTGCGCCTCCTGGATGTGTCGTTGGAGCCGCTCGGAGATCCCGGGCTCGTCGAGCAACGCACGATACGTCTCGCGGTGCGCCATCGCCGGTTCGAGGTCGTCGTAATCGTACGGCTCGGCGTCCGGCTCCGGATACGCGAGCCGCGCCAGGTCCTCGACCGTGTCGATGCCGTGGTCGGCGAGGACGGCCTGGTCGTTCCGAGACAGCCCGAGCAGCGCCGTCGACCCTGACTCGATTGACTCCGTGAAGCACGCTTCCTTGTACGCGCACCCGAAGCACTTCCCGTCGAGCTGGTACCGCACGTCGCCCGGGGCCTCGCCGAAGAGCTTGTCGAGCGGGCCGCCCGCTTCGAGGAGTCGGCGGACGTCGAGTTCGCGGTGCTCGAGGTCGAACGACGGCAGCGTGTCCGGGGCGGCGTCGTCGAACTCGTCGGTCCGAAGGATGATGCCGCCCTCGATTACGTACGGGTAGTCCACGCCGACGTGTTCGAGGAACTGCCGGAGCAGGAGCGTGTAGCACGCGACCTGGATCTGCTGGTACGTCTTCTCCTCGTGCGCGGCCTTCACGTCGAGCACGCGGAACCGCAGCCCGACGCGGTCGGTCTGGTTGTCGTCATCGTCGGGCGGGAGGCGCCAGCACGCGAGGACGTCGGCGTCGCCCGTCACCGGCCAGGCTTCGAGGTGGTTGCCGAGTCGGGCCTGCGTCACGGCCACGGGCGTCCGGTCGTCGCCGGCGTCGAACGCGGCGTCGAACGCATCCAGGAGCATTCCTCTGGAGTCGGCCCACTCCCCGATGTCGTCGTGGTCGCGGACGTTGGCGTGCTCGCGGAGCGCGTCGACGACGTCGTCCTCGAAGTCGTTGCCGTCCTTCGCGAGCAGGATGTTCAGCGGCCGGAATGCCTCCACGTAGTCGTGCTCCGCGCTCCGTTCGTTGCGGTACTTGTCGTCGAACACGTACTGGAACCACTGCGGGCAGCCGTCGAGGTTGACGAACCGTCCGAGCCGCGACGGCGCGACCGACGGCTTCGCCGCCACGTCGTCCGGGATCTCGGCTGGCGGACGGAGCGGGACCGACGCCATACTAGTTCGGTCCACCTCGCGTACCGGTCGGCAAAACGCCTCGCACCGAAACGAGACCCGACCCGAATCCGCCGCCGCACGACGGGCCGGCGCGCTGGCGTCGCGTCGTCATACGTACGGCACCCCGCGGATGAGCTCGCCGTTCAGCAGGTAGCCCTTGCGGGCGTGGTCGGCGCACAGATCCGCGTAGTACGTCGTGATCGGGAGCCGCGTCGAGCGGCTCACCGAGCCGACGTGCGCCTCCGACAACCAGTACGCCTGCCGCGTCAGCGTCTGTAGGTCGGTCGAGCCGTGCCGCTTGATGAGCTGGATCGGCTGTGGCGTCCCCGGGAGGCGTTCGGGCTTGCCCGTGGTGGCGAGGTAGGCGTGGTCGGTGTGGTTCGAGACGAATCCCGTACCTTTGTTCGCGACCTCGAACGCGTCGCCGGTGTAGTTCGCAATCCGGGGGTTCCCGCTCTTGCGGATCTCGACCAGGTCGACCTTCGGGATCAGGTCGCCGCCCCTGTCGAGCCGGTCGACGAGGTCGTCGACGTCGAGGTAGAACTGGCCGTCGCGGTGGATGACGATGTGGTTCGGCGAGCGGTTCTCCTCGCTGGCGTACACCTTCAGGAGGGTCTTGATGATGTCGACGACGTCGTCGACTTCGAACGTCTCGCCGGCCTGCTGCGACACGGTCTGTGACGCGAGGATCGTGCCGTCGGCGAGCACGACGTTCGCGCTCGCGCCACGGTGCAGGCCGGTGTCGAGGTCGTACGTGACGTCGAGCCCGATGAAGACGTCTGTGTCGCCCGGGACGTCGTGGATACGCCACGGGATGCCGCCGCACTTCGCGACCAGACCGGACGCGATGTTCGCCTGGTACCGCTCCTCGTCGAGGTTCGACACCAGCACCATCTGCGACGGGACCTTCGCTTGCCCCCACTGCCGCTTGAACTCCGGGTACGGATCGGCGATATCGGGGTACTGCGCCAGCCAGTCGGGGTCGGGAACGACGGCGACGACGCCGTCGTACTCCGCGGCGTCCGACGCGACGTGCGTGTACTCGAACTCCGACCCGAGCGTGTACGCCTCCTGGTCGAGCCTGGTCGGGTCCGCGCCGTAATCGTTCAGCGTCGTGATGAGGAGTCGCAAGAACTCCTGGCTCTCTTCTTCCTGCTGGTCCGGGTAGACCGCGAGCAGGTCGAACGACTCGGGGCGCTGGTAGACGCCGTAGTCGTTCAGGCCGCGCAATCCGTACGACGCGGTTCGGTCGGCGCGGAACCGCAGGTTGTTCGTTCCGGTGTTGACGGCGAGCTCGGAGTAGCAGTCGTTCACCGGGCGCGCCTCGAGGGTGAGGCCGAGCGCCGGCGTGGTCCCGATCGATTCGACGAACGACGATGCGGCCGAGAACCGCTGTTTCGGAGCGAGCCGAGTCCTTCGCTGGAACTGGCTGTGGAAGTCGGCGTCGACGCGTTTAAGCTGGTCGAGCGACGGGACGACGCGGCAGAGCTCGAGGACCTGAAGCCCCGTGGCCGAGCCGTAGTCGATGCGCGCCATGGTAGGGTCGCCGGCGGTCAGGCTGTCGATCACTGCGGGATCGACGTAGCCGTGGTCGCGGTGGTACGCCGCGATCGACGACCCCATCTCCGGGACGCGGTCGGTGTAGCCGGTGTCGGCGAGCTCGGCGACGGTCCCGGTCGCGGAGTTCGCGTAGACCTCGGTGTCGTGTTCGACCCTGACGCCTTCGATATCGTAGCCCCGGCGGACGTATTCGGCGGCGGAGAACGTCGAGGCGAGGTGGAACCCGACGTCCACGCCGCACAGCACGGTACCGTCCGGGTCGACCCAGACCCGGCACTTGTACTCGCGCGACGCAGTGAAGTCGCCGCTTGGCGCGCTAAAATGCGGCGAGTGCTCGACGATTGAGTTGATCGCGTTCACCTCGTACGACCCGTTCAACGCCGACTTGATGTCCTGCTTGACGAGTTCGCAGAGCGGTTCGCGGTCGTCGAACGACTGCGCCGCGAGCGTCTCGGTGTCCCGCCGTTCGGGACGCACGGTGTAGTCGCCGACCGACAGCTCGTCGGTGAGTTCTTCGACGGCGTACAGGCTAAGCGGGCCGTTCGCCGTGACGGGCGCGCCCGAGCGGTAGCGGTAGTTCGCAGCGACTCGGGCGGTGAACCCGAGCGCGCCGTTCTGGACGTCGTCGTCCGTGGGGTCGAGCCCGCCAGGGACGTCGAGGTCATAGGCGTAGACGTCGAGCGTTGAGAGGTCACCGAGTGGGAAGTGCAGGAGGTAGTTCCCAGGCGCGAGCAACTGACCGGTGAGCGAGTTGCCGCCGTCGGCGGTCGGCTGCTCGGTCTTCCGCATCGAGGACGCCGGCACGAACTCGTCGTCGGTGCCTTCGTCACTGCCGATTTCCACTGGGGGCCGGTGTCGTTTGCCGCGTCCGGGGCTTCGTCGAGTCGTTCGATTTCGAAGTCCCACGACGGCACCAGCTGGAGCTCGTTCCACGGGCCGTAGTAGTTCCCCTTCGCTGCTGTGAGCGTGTACCAGCTGCCGCGGTCCCACTCGTAGGCCGCGCAGTCGTTGCTCTCGAATACCACGAGCGGGACCGACGCGCCGTCGGCGTCCTCGAAGAGGACCTTCCGGGCGAGAGAGCCCTTGTCGATCTCGATGACGTCCGTGAGTTTGAGCGTGATCGTGAGCTGTTCGCCGTCGACGATGTCTGTCTTCGTCTTCATGCCTGATTGCCTCGAGCGGGTGCGCGCCCCACGCCACGAGACCGGCCGAACCGGATCGGCACGCAGCCCGCTTGATTCGCCGGACTCGGTGTCCAGGCGGGCTGTGTGCTCCGGAACCGAGCGTCCAGCCAGGTCGGTTGGTGACGATGCATACTCGGCACCAAATGCACCGGGGAGCATAAATGTTCGGATTAGGTGCATCAGAGTGCAACAAGAGAATATTATTATTGAATAGATAGCGTCACGTCAATATATAAGAACAAAATATAGACTCATCATAAAGCATAAGATGCCGTACTGACTAGCACCGCTATGTCGACAGTACGGTTGCAGCGCGACCTACCGCTGTACAACCCGTGGTGGGAAACGAGCCAGCCCCCGACCGCGGCCGACACGCCCTACCGCAAACCCCGCCGGAGCGACTACCATTACCACTACGACTTCGTCCGGGACGAACGGTTCTACGCGCTCGTAGGCGCGCACGGCGCCGGAAAGACCTCGACGCTCTACCAGATCATACACGACCTCATCGTCAACGAAGAAGCGGCCCCCACGAACGTCGTGTACGTCTCGCTCGACAACCCCTTTACGGCACCGATGACGACCGATTCATCCTCGACGTCCACGACTGGTACTCCTCGTACATCAAGCGGAACGCGAGCGAAACCGACCAACCGACCTACTTCCTGCTCGACGACGCCCACCACATCGCCGGATGGGCAGACCAGATCGAGTCCCTCCTCAAGAACACTACGGACACGCACTTCGCGATCACCCTCCCCGTCAAAGACGATACCCTCGACCGATTCGAATCGCACACCGAGCATACGAACTCGATCCTCCGCCCGCCGAAATTCATCGACTACGCCAACGCCGAACACGGCGTCCCCAAACCCGATAAAGACGACTACATCTACCCGATCCGCGCTTCGCTCGACAGCTCCAACGACGTCGATATCGCATCAGTCGTCGACCGTTGCTTGACCCTCCAAAACGAGCTCGCCGAAACCGACACACACCCCAGGTCGGTCGTCGAGAACTACCGCTTCGAAAGCGGACTCCGAGACGAGAGCGGAGAAGCCCCGATCAAGCAAGCACTCCAACTCACGATCTTCCGCGACGTCCTGGAATTCTACTCGATCGAAGACCCCGGCGACCTCTACACGCTCTGTGGACTCGTCGCGCAAACCCCGACAAGCGAGTTCGAGTTCAGCGACCTGACCGAACTGCTCGAAACCGACCGCCGCACTATCAGGAAATACCTCGCCATCCTCGAGGACTTCTTCATCCTCGCGCACTCGTACAAATGGGGATACGAACGGCACCGCTCGCTCCGCATGTACCTCATCGACCCGCGCTTCGTGATTGCCCTCAACACCTACTCAGATACCGATCCTGACTCGAGACCGGATGACGTTCGACGCCAACTCACTGAAGCCGTCGTCTACGACCACCTCCGCCGCCTCGCATTCAACCTCAACTATCACAGAGACATCGACATGCCCGTCCAGTACTGGGACGAAAGCGGCCACACAGTCGAATACGTCCTCGACATCCAAGGCAACCCCCTACCCATTGGGCTCACTCAACGCCGCGGAGAAGACGCCGCCGCCGCCGCTGTAACAGCATTCATCGACTCAACAGACGACGCCTCCCGAGGCATCGTCGCCGGCGAGGACATCACCAACCCCTACACAACAGACGACTCCATCCTCCGACTCCCACTCTGGATGCTGCTGTACATCTGCTGAACGGCCCCCCGGGCAACCGTTTTGGCAGCCCCGTCCGATTCGTCGGCCATGGTTGACATCGAATGGGCAATGACGCAACTCGCCGTCTTCCACCGAGGCTGGACGGCCGCACACGACGCCGACGAGGCGTCCGAATGATGCAGTTTCGAACCCCCGCCCATCGACACCCCAATCGACGAGGGGTGGGCGACTGTTGCGGCGCCGCTCGAGTTCTCCCAGCCTGTCGTCTCGCGGGTAGTGGACGGCGTCCAGCGGTACATCGCGAACGCCGACGACCGGCCTGAGGATGAGGTTGATCGCGCCGACGCCGCGCTCGCCGCGCTGGTTGCCCAGCATCTCAGTGTGGGGACGGTGACGGAAGTCTACATCTACACGACGGATATCGCGGCCGGCGAGGGAGCCGAAACGGTGCTCGCGAGCGAGGGCTATGGAGACTCGGTGACGTTCGTCAGCGGCTTCCGGTTCATCGAGGACCTGGTCGCCGGCGACAGCTGACGGGATTCAAGCCTGATTCGCGGGGAGAAGACACTCGAAAGCCCTCGGCCGCTCGACGTCCCGCGACCGCCGCTGCGTGCCTCGTGCCTGTGGTGCTTGCGGGGTCGGGGGACGTCCGAGGCGGCCTCGCCCTTTCTGAGTCCGCCAGGATATCGGCTGTGTCACTGAGCGTCAGGCCCGGTTGAACGGTGTTTCACTAACGGCACGCACCGCTCGCCGCATTCCGCCCTCCGCGTCGCTCGCGACCGACCATTCCGGGCGGTCTGCCTGCAGTAGCGGGCGGACTGCCGGGCTAAAGTGAATCTGGTCTCGACGCCAGCATTAAGCGCGTTTTCGGTTGCGCCCCTCGCGGGCTTTCGCGTTCCAGCGCTTTGGGCCGTTCCGCGCGGCGAGTCATACCACGACTCGCCGTGCTCACGACCGTCGCCCTGGACACGGACCCGCAGTCCGGACCGGACACGAGAAACGGCTTAAAGCTGGCCGCTCGCTCCGGGCGGGTCGACGCGCGGTGCTGGTTGTGTGGCCTCCCTATGGCGCGCTCTCGCTCGCGCCCCAGGGGGCGCTCGCGAAGGCGCGAGCGAGAGCGCGCAGATGGTTCTGTCGGTCGTTGTCGTCGGAAAACCGCGATGGTGCAACATCGCGGTGTCGGCGCGTAAGCGCCTTCGGATCAGTGAGATCCAATGTCAAGTAAGAACGTCTTTGGTAATGAGGTTTCGGTCGATGAACAGGCATTCGAAAAGGCGGACGAAGCGGCGGTCGACGAAGACGGCTTCGAGGTCGTCGATGAGACCCCGGAGTTTCAGGCGACGGTGCAGATGGAGGTGCAGGCAAAGGTCGATGCGAACCACCCGGACGGGATGGTCGACACCAGTGACGAGCGGATCTACGGTGCGACCCTCGAACAGGAAGAGCGCATTCGAGCGCGGGAGGCAGAGCTGGAGCGAATCAGTGCCCAAGCAGAGCTGGGGACGCAGGAAGGTCGGGAGAAGCGAACGCGAGATATCGCAGCGAAGCGGAGCGCTGAGCGGCGTGCAGAGTTCCAGAAGCGGGCGGCGAGCGTGAATCCGATAGCTGACCCGAAACGAGGTGATCCCCGTGCAGAACTCACGCAGGAGCAGTTGGCGGCGGTGAACAAGCAGTCGATGCGGCTGGCGAAGAAGCTGGATGGCTGGTCGCGAGCAGCGATTGGTCGGCGGCTGGGTGAAGCCGTGGTCGGTGGGAAAGGCCTGATGAGCGCGGTTGTCGGGGTGTTCGAAGAGTTGCAGACTGCGCCCGGGACGGTGGTTCCCATCGGAAAGCTCGAAGACGTCAATCGCAAAGAGGTGAGCATCGAAGGTCGTGTGACGGTGCTCTGGGAGAGCAGCTCGCCGGCCATTCAACAAGTCGGCCTCATCGAGGACGACAGTGGGAAAACGAAGCTGACGTCGTGGGTGGCGAGTGACCAACCCTGGATCGAAGAGGGCGAACGAGTTCGCATTCACGGGGCGGCGAAGAACTGGTACAATGGGCGCGTCTCCGTGGCCCTAACGGGATGGAGTACCGTGCATTTCCCCGAACGCGGTCGGTGGTGGGAGTAGCCGGTCGTCGCACCCTTCTTTTTTGCTACGTGCCGGACCGACCCAGGCCCCGCCGCCCCACCCTCCGCTCCGTGCTCGCTCCCACAGGTCGCTGCGCGCGCAGCCACAACCTCGGATATGGGTCTGACATTTATTACAGAGATTTGCTACGCGCTTAGCCGCTGCCACACTCTCTTGTGCTCCGCTGCCCCGCGCTGGATGTCGATGATTCGCCTGTCGGTTACGACGATCGCGTCTGACGCGCTCGCTCTTGCCGCATTGATTTTCTCACCCTCTGCGAGGTGTGGTTTGATAGCTTCTTGAATTCCCATCCATTGTGATTATCTTCTTCATTGAAGAATACTTGAATCTATATCTATACTATCGAATCTGGAATTCAGAAACGGGTGACGTGGCTAAGTTTTACACAGTCTCTGATTCGAACCACTGGTTCCGACCCTTGGCCTTTGATTGAACAACTGAGCAAAATTGACCTTTATATGTATTCACGGTCCCCGCTACAACGGAAGTTAAGATTTCATCTCTCAACACGCCCACCGATATCAACATGCTCTGGAACCGATTCATACGATATACGTCCTGTTCGTATATTCCATAACCAGTCGAATGTTTCTCCGCAATTAGTACACTCTTTGCCCGCTTCCTTCCAAAATATATAATGACCACACGAATGGCATTGAACATCATCAAATAATGTTTCAGGTCGTTGTAGGTCGTCACGTCCCGAATCCATCTCATCACGGCCTCTATACCAAGCCTTGTTCCAGAATTCGGTCGAGAAGAACGGTGCAAAATCAATTTCGAGTTCAACAGGGGTATTTTCTGTCCAGTCGACTGGGTCGTCGAATAGGGCGTTCCAGTCCGAATTCGTATATACGAGCGTTTCAACGCACTCCGGCGGGAAAGTTACGGCTGTGTTCCGCGCTGCGTCTACACTAGGAATCGCTGCTTCGAGTAGGAACTGATCTGATTTCCCGGGATTAAACAGTGATTCCCATGTTTGCTCAGACCATATCCGCTGAGCGTGGCTATCAAACCATTCTGTGGGAAGTCTCGCGGGAATCACCGTATCTCCGAGTTTCCACCGAACATCTTCTAAAATGTACTGGGAAGCATGCCAATAGGCAGGATAGTCATCTGAACTATGTGAGTGCTCTGGCCAGACTGCATCACGTGCACGGCTTCGAAGGTCGACTTCAGTGAGTCGACAACGATCTGGAGCGAAATCGCTCTTATCCAGCCACACAACCGCAAACTCTTGGGCGATGTAGTCGGCCGTTGTACCTTGGATGTCTTTACTGACGTTCTTATGCTGGACCTCTGCGACAATTCCCTTTCCTAATTGTGGGTCCGGACTTTTGAACTCAAGTACAACGTCTCCGACACGTCGATTACTCGATGACACTGGTGCTTCTAATGCGCGCTCCAGCTCACAAGTCTCCATCTCATTTTCAAAGATTTGTATGAGCCGACTGGCCGCCAACGATTTCCACTTTAGATGTTTGTCCGACTCCGCGACTGATTCACACGCTGCCCCCCCACCGCTTCCTCCAGCTCCAATGTCCCCGATATGTTTGAAATGCCGAGCGCGACCGTCTGATGACCGTCTCCAGACACGCATCCGTTCCCCACACTCAACACAGATTACATCTGTTTTCGAGGGCACCTGCTCTGGTGCCTTCTTTTCATCGTTGTGATACGCAATCCAAGGCAACAGGAATCACCCGTGTTCTACCGAACAATTTCGGCAGGTACAGACTTAAGCGATGCCGAAGTGAGGTGAAAGTGAAGTCTGGAAGTTCCTGTCGTGCGCAGCATTCACAGCGCTCTTCCCGAGGAAAGGTAGAGGCGGAGACCCACCTGAGCACCGATTCGAACCGTTGATTCCGCCCCTCTGCCTTCTTAATCAGCTCTCGATTGAATGATTCTCCATCGTTCCCGTGATGTACTCGACGGTGGCAGTTGGGACAGATCCCGATAACGTTCTCTGATATAGCTGCTTGTAGCTCTCAGTCATCAAGCACGAGGTGCCACCTTGTGTCAATAAACATTGGCTGTAACTCAAGTCGAGATAGTTACTGAGAACCGAGTCGGTAACACTGATTAGATGGACGGCGACTCAGCGGTGTTGGCCTTGCTCGACGCCGCGCTCACGCACTTGGTGGAGTCCACGTGAGAACTTGGAGAACTTTCGGGACTGCTACCCGCCACAAGATGTGAGAGATTGTCGTAACAGGCCAGTTCTCAGGCTTCAGTATCGGACGAGTATGGGGGAGTCGACGGAGACGATTTACTGAATAATATCTCCTAAACTGATTAATTAAGCCCTTGTCAGGTCACGATTTGGTCTCGAATGGACCCAGGTGCGCTTCCTGTAAGACGTTCGTACATCAAAATTGTTTGCTGCTCAGTCATACTGCAGATGATATCTGCTGCTGTACGAACACGCGTTTGTTTTGTTCCTTCTTCTTTTTGATGTCTAACTTCTTGCTTGAATCTGTAAGGGACCATTCCAACATCTTCAGGCATCAAGTCTTGTTCTACTTTATCAAGCGCTTCGCTATCATCGGGCAATGTGCATCCATATAGTATGTTAAACAACTTCTCGACTATCTTTTTCTCTCCACGTTGTTGTGAGGATAATGACGGGTTGCTTATAACGTAGTAATATGTCATCTTTTTCAGCAACTCTACCTCTTGTTTCATATTTTCGTTAATATCCAAATATGGTGCATCGTCAGCGGTGTTCTGCAGTGCGACTCCCTCTTTCTCTCGTCCGACGTACCTGTTTATCAATGTCGATGAAAAGTAATCTAGCTGCTTGCGCTCTTTTCTTGTTCCACGGTAGGGGGTCAGTAGTGTTTCTCCTCCCGTTTTTCTCAACCAATCCAATATCTCTCGGCCTCTACCCCATGTGATATCTGAATGGTTTTCTATATATTCGAGGAACTCATCCCTCTCAACGGAGCGTTCGAGCAGTTGTTCTAGCGGGATAATCCCCGCTCGATAGAAATCTTCCATATCATGAACCGCGTAGGCGAGATCATCTGCCCAGTCCATTATACAGGCTTCAGGACAGGGACGTTTTTCCTGACTAGATAGTGTACGTGCTTTTTCAAACACATCCGTCTCTGTCGAGTAATGGCCCCATTTATCGTATTCGTTTACGCCCCACTCGTTTTTTTCAGATTGGTCATCTCCGCGCTCCCAGGGGTACTTAATTAGGGCATTGAGTGAGGCCATCGTGAGATTTAGCCCTTCCTCTACCTCATCATGAGCTGAAAGCCGTGCCACTGTTCGAAAGGACTGTGCATTTCCCTCAAACCCATCATGGACACCAAAGTCTTCGGTGATGACTTTGTTCAATGTTTTTTCTGCCGCATGTCCAAATGGGGGATGGCCCAAGTCGTGTCCTAGTGCAGATGTTTCAACAACGTCTGGATGAATCTCTAATCCAGAGGGTACATCAGGACCTTCGGTTTCATTGAGAAAATACTCGGTGATACGCCGTCCGATTTGAGCTACTTTTAGGGAGTGGCTCAGTCGGTCATGAAATGTGTATGACTCACCAACCCTAGCAACTTGAGTCACACCCGAAAGCCGCCTAAACGCATGAGTATAGAGAATTCGGTCTCTATCGCGTTGAAAAGCATTTCTCTGGTCTCTCTTCGACGAGCCTACAAGGCGTTGGGAACGTTCAAAAGATTCACTCATGAGCTTACTCGGACTCGATTGTATCTACTCGTCTTCCTCTAGAGAGTAACGCCGATCAAGAGTAATGGCAACTTTCCCCTCGTTCCTCAATCCATGTATCAATTTTTGAGTAACAAACTCGTCATCAAATTCTAGTTTTGAGGTAATTTCGTCATGACTCAGCGGCCCGCTATCTTGGAGCAACTGAACCGTTTTTTCAGCAGCTTCCTCAAATTGATCTTCGCTTAGTTCACCCCTTGCCTGCTTCGTCCCTTCGTGCTTAGACGTCATAGTTGTGTAGACAGGTGGTGTTGTGTGTTCGCCATTATAATTGTATGTTCTCGCTGCAATATTATATTCGCCGAGCTGAACTTAGATATTTGCTGGTTTATTGTGTCTTAGCGTGTTTCTTATTGAGTTCTTATAGCTTAAAATCCTGTTAAAATTGTTCTGGCGAGGCCTCCCGTTACATTCGGCTGAGCTCTGGTTTCAGGGCCTCAGGAGATCGGGGTTCCACTACGGCAGTCACACGCGTCCTGTTCTGCCTGTTCTGGTACACGGGAATGCGAACAGGTGGCGCGAGCGACAGATCTGGATGATTACGACTTAGACGACAACGCCATCGAGCTGGTCCACCACCCCGAAGAAGACACACCGCTGAAGAATGGGACCGGTGGGTAACGATTCATCGCTCTGTCTCTGAGATTGACGGAGATTTTCGACGACTATCTCGGGGACCTCGGATTGATATCGAAGACGAGTACGGCCGCGAACCGCTGCTGACGACCATACAGGGTTGGCCGGCGACGGGAACGGTTCGAGATATCGTCTACCACTGGACTCGACCGTGCTACATTGGGAGCCCGTGCCCGCACAACCGCGACCCCGGGGAGTGCGACGCGGCGAACAGCGGAGCCCCGACTGGGTGTCACTCGGTATGTTCCCCGCACGACATCCGCTCCGGCGCAATCACGTCACACCTGCTCGAAGACGTCCCGGTCGAAGTGGTCAGCGACCGGATAGACGTCAGCCAGGACGTCCTTGATCGTCACTACGACCGACGCACCGAGCGCGAAAAAATGGAACAGCGCCGGGAGTACCTCTGGGACTAACACGATGTTCGATTTCACACCCTCATGGCTAGGGTTCCGCGCATATTCTCAAATCCTGCACCCGCGTTGGGTCGTTCCGTTTGATAGCGTTTCTTGACCCCTCAATGGGTGAGGGGCTCGACATAGAGCAATTCCCTCGGTGAGAACAATGGCAACGAGAGACATCTATGAAACTGGCTTCGACGAAGACGTCCGAACGGAGTCGAGTGCGAACCAGTGTCCCGAATGCGACGGACGGGTCACGACGAACGCGGTCGAAACGGTCTGTGAGGACTGTGGCCTGGTTATCGACGAGCAGCGTATCGATCACGGCCCGGAGTGGCGGGCGTACGACAAGGAGGAGTGTGAACGAACGGGCGCCCCGCTCACTGCGGCCCGCCACGATCGAGGCTTGTCAACGGAGATCAGGCGTGGCACCGACGCGAAGGGGAACGAACTCTCCGGGAAGAAGCGGCGGCGACTCGCTCGAATGCGCCGTGAGCAGACCCGTGGTCGTTGGCGGTCGAAAGCGGAACGGAATCTCGCACACGGGCTGGGCGAGGTGCGCCGACTGGCGAGCGCCCTCGAACTCTCTGATTCGGTTCGTGACCAGGCGTGTCAGCTCTTTCGGAGTGCTCAGAATGAGGATCTGCTTCGAGGCAGATCCATCGAGGCCATCGCCGCGGCCAGCGTGTACGGGGCCTGCCGGTGCAACGGTCGCTCGCGGTTGGTAGATGACGTCAGCGAGGTGGCCCGCGTCGTGGAGTCCCGGGTCACGAACGCGTACAAAACGCTGAACGAAGAGCTGGGCCTCCCCGCTGAGCCCGTCTCCCCCAGCATGTTCGTGCCGCGACTCGCCTCGGACCTCGAGTGTCCGGACGAGATCCGTCAGCGAGCCCGAACCCTCGCGGAGCAAGCTGAAGAGCGCGGCGTAACGACTGGCGTCCATCCGGCCGGGTTTGCAGCGGCCTGCCTCTACAAGGCCGGTCGCGAGGAGGGGCGATGGCTGACGCAACGTGACGTTGCCGAGTCCGGGGATGTCACGCCAACCACAGTTCGGACGCATCACGAGACGCTCGATGAACTAGCTGTCTAGACCGGCCAAGTAGGGAGCGAAGGCGCCCCATTCTCCCAGCGAATTGCCTCTACCGCCGCCGGGAACTGCTGTAGTCGGTCATCGAGGACGGCGAGTGGGTGCGCATCAAGAAACGTCGCGCTATGCCGATCGACAGGCGTGTCTTCGTAATTGAGTTGGATGTGGCAGGATCCAAGGTCTGGATGGTCGGCATCTTGGTGGAAGCCGAGCATCAGATTCCGCTCCGGTTCGACCCAGTTGATGCGGTAGTATTCGTGGTCGACGCCGGCGGGGTACCAGAAGCGAATCTCCAGCCGTGCGGTCTCCGCGTCGTAAGAGTCACTCAGGAACGTCGTTGGGTCAACATCCGCGATGACGTACCGGGGTCGGCGTCGAGACGGGCGATAGCGCACGTTCTCACACCCAGCCTGCCTCGTCAATCGGTCGTGAACGTCGCGGAGGAGGGTCCGCTGTGTATAGCGGTCCCGACCGGCAAGAAAGATCATTCTGTGAGAGAGGAGGATTAGCTCGTGGCGCGGTCAGCTACGTCGGTCATCTGTTCGCGGGCGGCTTCCACATCCGAATAGAGTTCCAGTGCGTGTTTGATGAGGCGGCGATCCTCCTCGTTCTCGCGCCAGAACGCGATGACGTCACGCCGTTCTCGGAGCTCGACACTTGTGAGGTCGCCGTCGGCGAGCGACTGTTCGAGGTCCTCCCACGTCTCGACGTCGTAGGTCGCCTGCCACTCCTCAATCTCCTCGGTAATCGCGGCCAATTCGTTCCGCAACTCCTCGCGCGTGTTCTCCTCGATGAGCGTGCGGATTTCCTCGAAGAGCAGTCGCGTGTAGTCCGGCTGGTAGCGCGTCGTCTCGCCGGCCTCGACGCGGCGCAGCTGGCCTTGGTCGACGAGGTCCTGGAGCTCCTCGTTGGTCGTGCTCCAGGCGGCGGCGGCCTGCTCGCTGATCCAGTTAACCGACCGGGGTTCACGAAGCGTCTCGGCGACGGCTCGAATACGGTCGCGAGCGCTCATCGACTCAGTCCACGACTGGACGCCATTCCGTGGGGATTCCGACATGCTTAGCACCTCTTACAACAGGGTTCGTGCCATACTCCCATATATGTTTGTACCTTCTCGCATAATCGAGAGTTCGTTACGAGCATAGTCGTCCGGACATTGAAATGCGAAACCGACAGAAGCTACGAGCCAACCGATGCACAACAGATATTCTGACTTTGAGGAACTGCGGCCGACCGGCGAGGCGTCCCACATTCCAGACCAGAGGCTGGACGACGGGTGTGAGGGTGACACCCGGCGGCAACGCGTCGCGACGACCACGGGTGGCTACCCTGACAAGCCGTCGACCACCGACGGCGAGTGCCGGTCCTGTGGGGCGTCAGTCCCAGACGGGCAGACGAAATGCCGGTTCTGTCTTACCAACCATCTCGGTAGTGAGGCCACCAGCACGGACGAGTCAGCGTCGACGACGTACCTCGGTATCGTCCACCTGGTCGTCGAGTCGGCCACGTTCTACGGCGCCGTCGCGAAGGGTGGCGCCGCGGCGAAGCTCCTCACTGCCAACGACGCGGAGTCGGCCGTCGACGACTACACGCTCATCTACGATCTCGACGAGGCGCCGGCGCGCCAGCTAGCCGAGCAATGGCCCTCACTCCCCGATGCGGTACAGGTCTCGTCAGAGGAGGGAGAGCGGCTTCTCAGTGCCGCCCGTGACCGGACTGGGTGGCACGGGCAGGGAGCGTCCGAGCGCCAAGAGCAGGCCTCGACGCGGCTCTACGACCAGCGAGGGAACGGCATCCACGACGCGTCGCGTCTCACTGAGGTCCTCGACGACGCCGACGACGCGGTGTGGGTGGTTCCTGCGATGGCGTTGACCGAATCCACAGGCGAGAGTGCGACTGATCGTCAGGTGTCGTCGGTACCGACGACTCAGGAACTCGACTGTCAGAGCTGTGGACGGGCAACCGACCATCGGTTCAAGACCCATGAATCGATCCCAGATGAGGCGTGGACGGGCCAACCGATCTGGGAGTGCCGGGTGTGTGGCTCGGCTCGCTACGGGCCCAGTCTCAAGTAGCCCCAGTGCTGAGCGCCGATTAACCAACAAACTGCGAGTACCGTCGAGGTTCGTTGGTTAAGGTCGTGACTTCCTCCAACCCCGACGCCAGTCTCGATGGGGAGTCTTTCCGCGCCGGCGAGCGGTGAGGCGCTTCCGATGGACCAACAGTTCAAGCAAGGCTACCGGATGCATCGTGTACTCAGCAATCTCAACCGACTTGACGTCGAACGATTGGACGACGCGGATCGAGAGCGAGTCGAGACAGCGAAAGATCTCCTGGAGGAAGTGAGCTTTCTCACGCGGCCGGGCGACGGATCCGGGGCAGACGCCCACGCAGACTCCTAACTGGAGTCGCCGGCCACGCCAAGCGAGGTGCGTCTCGCGTCGGTTTATCGCCCCGACAGGGGTGCGGGGGCGACCCCGTGAAGTCCAGATATGGCCACACTGCAAGCTGCGACGACGTCGACGGGCGCGATCGTATCGGATCCGCAGACAGTCCGCGAGCTCTGTGAGAGCTACTGCTTCGGGACGCTCGACTGGGAGGTCACTGAGGAGGGCGAGCTCACCATCTGGGGGTACGATGACTTCGAGGTGTACGAGGCGCAGGAGAACGGCCTCCCGGACTACGCGGGCGGCATCGTGACCCACGAGTTCTTGCGAGAACTCGCTGACCATCTCGAAGCCGACGAAGAGTTCGATATCCAGACGGCGGGGTTCACCAAGTGCCGCTTCCCAGTCCTGGCCAAGCGGTACGTCGTTCGCGATGGCGAAGTCCTCCACGCGGACCTCAGTCCCCCCGACCCGATCGACGAGTAGCAGTAGTTTCCGATACTGTTTCTTTATTTAGAGTGAGAGCTGAAACAGTTGGTCAGTACAGAGCATAGATGCATCAGAGCGGTCACTACAGGGACGTGAGCAAACGGAGTGAAAACGATCTCCGGCAGTTATATTGGATTAATTAACATTTGCGGCGTCTTTCCACTGGTTCATAATGTCGTTGCTAAGACGGCCAGAGTCGTACTGGAAGCGTTTCCCCGTTTGGACGCCTTCGGCGACCTCTTTTACGTCATCGGCATAATCCGGGTCCCAGCCTTTTTCAGCGACTAACCAGGCTCTGATTGCTTCAGGATCGAAGCTGATGCCGTTGCTATGGAGGGTTTTGAAGATCTCGATACAGGTAGCACGATCTGACGAATGCGTGATCCCAGTCGAGGTGTTGACCAATGCATCGAGCGTGTCGACAGCTTCCTTGGCGACCGGATTATCGATTTCTGGTGCATCGCCACTCGCATCTGATTGGAGTGCTGACGCGCCCCAGGTATCGATCCAGAACTGGACGGTGTCCTTCGACCAAGGCACGACGAGCACATCGGTCACACCATACATTCCGTCAATCTTGTCCAGCAGGTCTTTGTCTGGGTAGATAGCAAGGACAGGACCGCTTTGCCACCCTGATGGATCAATCCGTTTCGTCATCAGCTGGATCTCTGCTTCACCGACGCCGACCGGCTTCTTTTTATTCAACGCCTTTGCTGCCTGGTCACCGATCACAGTAGATACGACACCGTCCAGCTGCTTTTTCGTGTTTACTGCCAAGACAGCATCTCGTTTCTCTTCATGCTGCTCACCGAGCTGTTGCACCCACGCAAAGGCCAGTTCGACAGCCTCCTCATTTGGCCCCTCGGAATCGATGAACCAAGATGTCCTGTCGTTTTGACTCATAATTCGGTACTTCTCAGCAACTCTTGAAAAATCAGGTGGGTATGTCTGATTGAGGCTGCTCTCCTACGACTTATAATACTGGTCTGTGAATACTTGCAGTGATAGGATGTCGGTTGGGCAGTACGTGACTGAGCGGTTCATCGGGAAGCTCATCCTTGCCTGGCTTGCTGCCTTGATTCTCGCAGGGATCGGAACCGTCTATACACCATTTTCGCTCGTGGAGATTGCTGGTGTGATCGGTATGTTAGGCACTCTGGGTATTCTAGCGATCCAAGTCCACAACACGTCGAACAATAGAGTCGAGCCGGAGGACGCTGGCGAGTACGTGGACGGGACTGATCGGTCCGATACCAGTGACGATGTGGTGAATGGGGATGGAGATGGGGTATCGACGGAGCATGACGTAGGTGCGACAGAGGGGTTATCGGCGACCGAGCGGCGGGTCCAGAATGAATTGATCCGTGAGTCATATTGTAGGTTTACAGAGCAGCCGTTTACGTTCTGGCCGAGTCCACAAGGTGAACGGCTACGCAGCTATCTCAACGATGAATTCGAGGACGTTGATGAGGACGTGATCGATAAGGTGTGGCGGTTCTCAAAGGATGATGGGTTCTTCAAGCGGCGGCCAGGGAAGCGGTCACTGACGATTACACCGACGACGCTGTGGCGAGCAAAAGAGTTGGGTGAGGAACTCTTGTTGAATGACGCGGTTCAGGATGAAATCCTGGACGTGTTACTCCAGTCATACCGATCGGATCCTACCTATCCACGGGTTGATCGTGACGAGTTGATTGAGGCAGTGGGCCGGTCGTCAGACGTCGTGGATCATAACCTCTGGTTGCTCCGAGAGAAAGGATACGTCGAGACACAAGCCTACATCAATTCGAGTGACGGCGGGTACAGTGAGGCGGAGATCACCAAGCTCGGGCGGCAGGTCAGTCAGTAACTCACTTCAGTTGAATTGACGTTCAAGGAACCGCTGAGCCGCAGTCTGAGACATAACTTCCCACGATGGAAAATCCGTGTGCTCGTCGACATAGGTATCGAACTCATCCTCCGGGATGGCCTCGAAATCGTCCTCGTCCTCAACATCCCATTGACTTGCCTCAAGCAACGCTTCGAAAGAGTCGAATTCTGTGTACAGCTGCATGAACTCCTCTGTGAACAATTGCTCGAACGGGATCTCATTCTGCTCGTTCATCCGGAGCCCTGACTGCTCCTCTAACGCCTTCTCTATGTTCTTCTTGAACTCGCCGGCGTCAATATCCATACACGCATTTACACTGACTTCGTTCAAATAACTAAGCAATTCTACTTACCGATTTAGCCGCCCCGATTTCACTACTCATCCCGAATAAAGAAGCCTCGATAGCAACTACTGGTAGCGTTGTTCGTCCCCGAGAGGGGTGCGGGGCGATCCAGTCGCGGTCGCCCCGTGAGGTGATTGCTCGATGGGACATCGCGCACTTGTTGCGTACGAACGCACAGACGGACAGTACACGCTCCACTACAGCCATTGGGGTGCAGCAAACCTCAAGCTCAAGCGCCGAATTTCGGCTGAATCGCCGTTCGGTGGCGACGACACCGACTCCAAGTGGGCGAAACAGCTCCTCGCAGAGTTGGCCGATGGCCTCGAGGCAGATGCCGTCGACGGCTACCTCGCTGGCGAGGATCGACCGTCGACGGTCGTCGAGCCGAAACCCCGCGCCACCGGGCTCACCCTCGACGAGATCGTCGCGGACCATCTCGACTACCTCCACCACGAGGCGTTCTTCGTGGTGTCGACGACGTTTGAGGTGACCGCCTATCGGACGCTGTGGTTCGGGCTCCAGTACGACTCGGAGACGGTCGAACAGGGAGAGACAGTCGGGAACGGCGCGCTCGCGACGGTGCGCTGGTACGACGGCGAGCCGGTCGGCGACGGCCACCTGCAGGGCCAGTTCGCGGCCCTCAAAGACGTCGTCGGCGATATGCTCGACAAGGGCGTCTTCACGCCGTCGACGGCGAGACAGTACCTGAAACGGAAGCTGGCCGAGCGAGTCGGAGACCGACAGGAGCTGCTCATTCCGACCGGAGAGTCACCCTTCGAGAAGGCGAGCCTGAACCACTCCTAGTTCGATCTGCTTCGTGGCAGGTCCTGTTTTTCCGGGGTCAGAATGGGTGAGCCCCGCCATAGGCTCGTGATTCGATGACCTCAGACGACGACCCGTTTCACGACTGCGAGTTGGATCCCGAGGCGATTCTCGGGACACACACCTTCGAAGACGTCCTGTTCACCGACGAGACGGAAACCCCGGTGAACGTCCTCACCGGCGAGACACCGGCACATTCGCAAGCAACCGTCGAGGAAGCGAAGGAGTTCGCTGCGAGTATCGACACGGAGACGCCCCAGATCGCGCTCCCGGCGTCGGTGGAGACGCAAATCGAGACGCAGAGCAAGCCCTACACGTCTGCTGCGTTCTTCCACTTCAAGGCGACAGGCTCACTCGAGCGTCACCGCGCCTACCACGCCGCCTACGACTCGGACGCGTTCACCGTCGATTTCGAAGCGGACTACGAGTCCGGGAATCTGACCATCACTGTCGACCGAGCGGACGAATCCTGAGACGCAACCGCCAAGGCAGGTTTTTCGAGCGCCGGCGATGGGTGCCGGCGCAGCAGGAGCGAGCGAGCAACGACTCCGGGTGCGTTGGCGTTTCGAGGTGTTCGAGATGCACATGGTGATTTACTCCCTCGTAGAGGCATCGACCCACGACGACGCCCTGGCCACCGGAAAGACGGTGTTCGACCGACTGGTCGGCGCGGACCCACACGCCGGCGCCGTCTTCGATTACTACGTCTGTTTCGATGAGGAGGACACGTCCGTTGCGGGGAAGGCGCGGTGGGGTGAGTTGCCGACTGCAGCCCCCGTCGACTCCAAGGACGGCCAGGAGCTCCTCGAGAAAGGCTGGGAGGCGACGAAAGAAGAGTTCGAACGTAATCTCGACCGGGTGAAAGACGCTATCGAGGAGCTCTCCGACGAGGAGATCATGCGCGACGAGGACCTCGCTCGGCACGCATTCCATCAAGTTGGCGCGTACGACGGGCCATCGGTGTTCCTGTACACCCAGCACGCGAGCGGCATCCGCCATCGCGAACAGTTGGATCGAATCCTGGAGGAAAGCGAGGATCTCTGGATCGTCCCCGCCGATGTCCACTTCTAAAAGATGCCCCGGATTACGAACTGGCGACTGGAAAATCGTACGCCTACACTCGAGTATCGGAATACTGAGACCGGTGCCCGAGCCGTTTTGCATCGAGCCCCGGACTCCTACCGGTACAAATGGCGTGGGGCGATCCTCGTCGACGGCTACCCGGTCTGGTCGCGAGGGTATGAGACAAAGGGCGCGACGGCGTTTCGGAACGCGCTCCGTGACAGACCAGCACCCGAACTGAGTTGTCCGGAGTGTCTAAACGGCGACGTGGTCGTCAGAGGGAAAACGGCTGACCGCGAGAAAGTTCAGCGCTGGTTCGAGTGTCGGAACTGTGGATACGAAGCAGCCTCAGAGATCGTATACGGCGCCGAGCGCTAATTGATCGAGAACGCGTTAGGAGCTGGTTTTTCGTCCGGGCAGGAGAGGGTGCCCCGGTTTGACCGGGACGATCCAACGATGAGCCTCGAAGTACTCAACCGTCACAGTGAGGCACTGTTCGAGTTCCTCTGGTGTCCTGTCTGCGGACACGAGGTGTTCAGCCACATCCCCTTCGAGGGCGTGTTCTGCAAGCACTGCAACACACAGGTGGAACTCCAAGAGTCGCAAGAGGATCGTGGCTACGAGGAAGCGGTCCTCATCTGCTTCGATACCGACACGACCTGGAATCTACATGTCGACGAAAAACTTCGTCGTGACCTGCCTGACGGGTCGGCTCGGGTGAAGATTCTCGGCGCACCGGGTGCCTACGAGGTCGACTGGTGGAGTCCGGAACCCAGCGACGACTGGGAGCCGGTCGAGCGCGGTGAATTCAACGACATGGAAGAACCTGCTGAGGTGTCTCACTTGGCGTAAGGAGAGGCGTTCGTTGGGGAGTTTTTCACCCCCTGAAGGGTGCGGGGGTGCTCGAACAAGCCCCCCTCGAACAGAACCATGAGTTGGACAAGTGATTCACATCCATCTGGAGCGTCACACACTTCGGATAAGACCGACGTCGTCTACGTCGGCTACCGACAGCGAGGCCGCGCAATCATCGAAAAGTATCCTGGCCGTGAACCACTGACCCCAGATCGGAGTCTCGATCTGGCGAACCACAGTCCCTCGGGCTTCGAATGGGGGTACACGGGGAGTGGCCCAGCGCAACTCGCGCTCGCCCTCCTGCTCGATTACACCGACGACGAGGACGTCGCACTGGCGGAGTACATGGCGTTCAAGAACGAAGTCGTGAGCCGATTGGAGTGTAGTGGTCCCGAACAGCGCTGGCGACTCACCGGGTGTGAGATAGATGCGGCCCTTCGTGAGACAGTCGATGAACCAGTCGCACCGTCCGTCAACTAACAGTCAGAGAGCAATCCATGCCAGAACCCACCCAGCAGTCCCGTACGAACGCAGAATCGACCGAGAACAGTAAGCAACAGGCACCAACCGAGTACGTCGAACGAAGCGATGTCGGGGTCTCCCTCACCGTGAAGCTCAAGCGTGGAACTGGTACCAGGGATCAGGATGAGGTGATCGCGAAAGCGAAAGGCAAGACGCTCGAGGATGCCCGAGAGGATATGGAATCCCTTCGGGGATACATCCACGATCTCGCCGAAGACGCCCGCCAGATCCAACCGGGGAAGACGACGAGTAGCGAGCAGGTGCGGTCTATTTCGCCTCTGTGAGAGCGGAGGCGATCATCAGTGAGCAACTCAGAAGAGCAAGAACGAGATTCGAACGGGCTGTCGCCAGCACAGCGACTCGAATCGCCAAACACGCGACTCATCAACGCGGGAATCGTGACGATTCACGATATGGAAACGCTGCGAGCATGTGTCGCGTACGAGAACGCGAATCAGCAGCGTGTTCGGATTCTTCGCCAGCTCAAGCAGCAGGCCGACGAAATCCGTTCACAGAACGACTGAATCACTGCTCGTGGAGGCTGTTTTTCACCCCCGGTAGGGGTGCGGGGGTATTCGACGACCCGCGTTCGACACATGAAGACAGATCCGACCGACTATCCCAGAACAGACGTACAGACTGCGAGCGACCCCAGCCCGATGAACAAAGCCCCTGTCGAGTATGTAGGGATGCGCGTCGATGGCAGACCGGTCATACTCAATCTCACTGAACACGAGCGACTTGTCCCCGATCGAAGCCTCGATCTCATACGACAGAGTAGGCCGAGATTCGAGTGGGGCGACACTGGCAGCGGTTCGGCACAGCTCGCCTGCGGACTCCTCCTCGATTACTACGACGACGAAGCCGTTGCCTCCCAGCACTACATCCAGTTCCGCGATGACGTGGTGAGCCAACTGGAGTGCAGTGGACCAGCCAATTGCTGGCATCTCACCGGCGATGACATCGAGGCCGCATTCGCGGGCGTCAACAAGCACGAAGCACTCACGCCGGATGGTGGAACGCCAACCCCTTCACTTCCAGTAAACTGGAGTGCCGTGAATCGGTCAGAACGGACAGTCTTCCAGCGGCGAGACATCGACCACTACGTCGTCCTCGGTGAAGGGACCGAGGAGTGGCTGCTCCTGCTCTGTGCGCAGGGCGACCGTGCGTATCCGGTCCCACTCGACATACGTACCGTTCCGATTGAGGAGGATCCTGCTCCCGCCGTGCAGGAACTCGTTGTTGAGAGCAACGACCTCGTCGAGCCGGAGGCATGAGATGCTTAACCAACACGTGGGGTGGAGCCATTATTGTTTTTTCCGTCACCAAGCCAACAATCTGGAAGTACACTTATTATGACTCATCACAGACAACAGATGTGTATGAGCAAGGAACCGTCTGGAGAATACTGTCCTCACTACGGCTGCGATGGTGTAGTTGACTTTCTATCAACCTATTGTCCTACTTGCGATCGTACCATTTCTGAGCGTCAGTGGGACGTTCACGCATACTGTGAGTGTGGGAACAGTGTCTCCTATCCCGCATCAGAGTGCTGGAAATGTGGCCGCCCAGTCGGAAGGTGGGCGTTCCCTATTGCGAAGGTATGGGATGAGTTCGGTCCTCGAGAAGATCTTGCTGTCGCAGTAAATGCCGTTCCACAGCCAGAAGACATCGGGCTGACACGGACGATGGGTTTACCCAGTGGACAGCGTGCAAATTATCGAATCGGTCAAATCCACATCAAAGATCACGAATCGTTCTTTGCGGTTCACTGGGATGAGTGTGATCCAGATATTGACCCCGTTGGTCACCTAGTTAACGATGCACCGATAGTCGGTCTTGTGGTAGCAGGTAGTATCTTGTACGGGTTAAATCATCTTAACAAATAGATGTCTACAAGCCACTGTCAAATTCTCACTAATTTTTAACAGGCTATTGCTAAGTCTCTTACTTCGGTGAGCGTTATTACTCGGATTCCAGCCTTAGAAACACCACCGGTTCGACTTATTCTGTGAGCTCCCAGGTGATGACGAAACCCTGCTGATGGACTGGGTGACGTAATCCCGTGAACTCAGCGATAGTTCGGGTTTTGAGTGGCAAATCGTACCAGTACGCCACATCTCTCACAACCTTCTCTGCCAGTTTCGTGGCGTCCATCAGTGGGAACGGCCCATCAGCCGGCTCGTAGTAGAGCCCAAGAAGTCCGCCTCCGGTCTCGAATCCGCTTTCAGCGAGCTTCTTTGCGTCAGCAACAAGCGAATTCGAGAACGGACTGTAGACCGTTGAATAGGCTGCCGGTTCAATGTCACCGTTGTCGCGATAGAATCGAAGCAGCTTCGCTTCAACCGGAATCTTCGACCCATCGCTCTCGAGGAGAATGTCACATCGCTGTCCGCTGTTTGGGTAGGGGACCTCAGTCTCCGTGACATCATACGAGGTAGACTGCTGTCCAAGTCGTTCAACGAGCCGATCTACCTGGTCTTCTTCATCAAACGCACCGATACCAGGCTGCCATCGATGGTGTTCAGCTGTTGCGTCGATCTGTGGAATGACGTCGGCAACATCGCATGCAAACTGGTCAAGAATCACTGCCCTAGTCATCGGACTGCCTCGAAGGAGAATTCGGTTGTCTTAATCGGTGCGTCGTCGGGGACATCGCTCTTGTTCAGTAATCGATCCGGAAATGCGGCCTGAGCAACGCCGATCAGCTGTGGCTCGACCTCGGCGAGATACGCATCGTAGCCGTACGGCCCGGTATGCAGCTCCTGGTTCCACGCCTTCACCCAGAGATACACTGGCTCTTTGAGGCGATGTGTGCCCTGCTCAAACAGTTCGCTCGCCCATGGTACCTTCCGCGTATCATCTTCGAACAGCGCCATCGAGAGCTCGCCGACGTGCCAGTAATTCCCATCGCCCCACCGAGCGAAGCTCCGGGTACTCGACCGTTCAGCAGCAATTTCTGTGAAATTCGCACTCAGTTCGTTCTTTTTCCCGTACGCTTCCGCCTTTCCAATATAACGCGGGACTATCGTTAGTCGGTCTCTCCCGTCGGTATCGACGAGCTGGAACATGAGATAGAGTAACCCCTCATATCCGGCATCCCTGACCCCACCGGAGTGAACGCATTTTCGTCCCTCTGTGCGAATCCGCTCGTCGATGGCATCAGAGCGTTTGAGGCGACTAGAGTCAGTGAGCGCAACCTGCAGCTGGTCATCGGTCTCGAATAGTGGTATCGGGTCAACCGTCGATTCGTCTACAAAGTCCGGGTAGACATATCTCTTGAGCCAGTGGGTCCACAGTTCGGCTTTCGAGTCATGATCAGTGAGAAGATCATATCGAGGAGGTACGTCTGCTGTCCCTTGTTTTCTTGATTCAGCCGTGAGCCAATTGTGGCCAGCGAGTCCGATTTCGTGAAGGACTTGATTCGGCACGAACTCTCGGTTAGTCATGGTCCGCCGATACTCCGGGTGTGCATAGATGAATCCAATCAGTTTCGCCTCGAGCTCCTGCCGATAGGTTTCCACACCGTATGGACACGCATCGAGCGTCTCGACGTCCAGAATCCAGACGTAGAGTTGTGAGTGAGCCGCCTCGCGAACCGCCGCAATGTGGTCGTATTTCGAGAAGCTTCCCCACGAACCGTCGTCTTCCCAGTCGTCAACCGGGAGAGCTTCATCGATTTTCTTGTAGTGCTGGTAGATTCGAGACCCGATATTTCGGGATTCGCCGACGTACACGGGAGTGATATCTGAGGGAGTATTGATTGGCCCATCCGCTAAGTAAATCAGATACAGATATTCGCCGTCGTTCTTGCCGTACCGATAGCTATCGAGCGCATTGGTGGTTGCAAGTTCTTCATCAACGGTAGTGAGAAAGGGAACGGGATCCGGCTGGCTCGGGTCACGAATATCTTCAAGGAGAGTATCATCAAGCCAGGTAGTCCACAAATCAGCCTTCGAGGCAGTCATCTAATTGGCAGTTATCTGCTTGTGAACTTACCAATTTCGTCAAATTGGGGAAGCAGATCACCTTGATTACAAACTATGCTGACTCAGAATTATCTCGTTGAGCATCCTCAGACAGCCAGGTCGTCGGGTCTATATTTTCGATTTGGTTATAGTTCCAGTGAGAGACATTGTCAATTGCCGGTTTTTTCTGAATGCCATCAGTGAGGATTAGCCCATGAAGCTGTGTAGAGTCAATGGCCGTCAGATAATTCCCAGTCCCCCAATTACGAATAGTTCCTTCGCGGGGTCGTGCAAATTCTAGATACTCAAAGAGTTCCTTCACTCCCGTAGAAAATGTGTTTTTATGACTGGTGTGTTTAATCTCTCCCAAGATCACATGGGATGGGAGAGAACTTGGTTTGGACCGCTCAGTAGCGATAATAACAATATCCGGTCGTCCACTGAACAATGCTTTCCGAGAGTTACGATCGAGGAAAGCCTTGTGCTTGTCTAGGATCGACTCGTACTGTTTGAGGTAGGCGTCAGTCGGATGTTCTGGTAGCCGTTCGTGAAATTTGAGTGGACCATTCTGATCATGGAAGACATCTATTTCCCACTGTTCGTTCTTGAGCCGTGCGATTGGATCACTACCAGCCTCAATAGGTTGTAATCGGACATCTAGTATCAACTGAAATTGTCGGAGTAAACGGAAGATACAGGCAAGTTCGAATAGCTTGTCAGTGTTGGGGACTGTTATTGTGTCGTAGAGGACCGCCTGTGCATCAGTATCTTCAAACGATTTGTTCAATAATCGCTCATACAAACGGTACAAGTCGTAAGCCTTGTAATAGAGCGGTTTTCTCGCACTCCGAGCTGCCTCCAAGTGACGGCCTCGAATTTGCGTACTTGAGTCAGCTGCGATTCTGTTGAGGTGGACGTTTTTTGTGAACCGGCGGTCAAACGATGCTATCGCATCATCGTCCCACCGGCTACGGCGCCACTGCTGGTCGATTGCCCGTAAGTCGCTAAGGGCGATCTCTGAGATTATACTAAGTAAGGTCTTAACCAGAATGTTCTCTGGGAGACCGTATTCAGTATATGGTGTGCGTGTGACAAATGTCGAGCGATCTTTTGGGTTCTCTTCATAGCGTAGGCGAACAGTTTGTCCCCAGTCTACTGCCCCACGGATTTCACCCCGAACTCGGTCTCGTGAGACATTATTTGCCGTCTGAATGCGACGAAGTCGCTGGGGAAGCTTGTCGAGGTAGGCTTGTACAGGGTCTGAAAGTGCAAACCGAATCCGTAGGAGACGGTCTAAGTCATCGATATCAAGTCCAGTTGGATCAATTGCTTTAGCGACTTCAGCAGAATTGATCGGGCGGCCGCTACCGAGATAGGCGATGAGCTCGCGCTGGACGTTCTCGACGAGTATGTTACGACTCGTCTTCGTCATTTAGAATCTCAATCCCGAACATGTCTTCAGCGGTACGATAGAGTCGGTTAGTCTCAAGTCCCGGTGCTCGTGGAGCATCCGGAATAATCGCAGGTGTCTGGTTTCCTTCCTCGTCTGTTCTCAGAGGATGTTCAACACACCGTCGTGCAGTATCCAGTCCTTGAATCAGTGTCCGTTGTTGTTCGGGCCTCATCCCCTCAAGCTGTGGGAACACGAGTGCGATCACTGCATCAGTGAGCGCGGCCCCAGTGTCTGCTTCCGAATCGTACGCAGCAATATACGAGACGATGTCGTGGATAATTGCGGGTCCAATCGCTCTCTCACCATCCAGATTCGCCCATAGAACCGTAAGCTGAGGTGCAACGGTTGATAGGGTCTCTCGGAGCTGTTCTCGGGTGCTTCCATTTACACTCTCGAGCCATGCCGCAGCGTAATTCTGTGGATCTCGTTCAGATGTGTTATAGCCCGGATCAAGCATCCACTGATTCGCGTGACCATCTTCGGTTTTGATTCGAGGAATTCCAACATGAATAAACGCAAACCGTCTCATGAAAGCATACGACATCTCATAGAGCGAAGCCTTGTCAGCGGTGTTCATCGTGCCAATCAATCTCCATGCCGGCGTGATTGGATATCTGTTTGGGTCAGTAGCGATTCGATCACGGGCTGCTTTCACTTCATCCTGGTCGACCCACTCGATCTGTACCGGCCCTCCCTCGTCGCCGTTTCTCTCGTATGGAAGCTCGACAGAATCACCAGCAAGTACGGAGAACAGTTGCCCGAACGCTTTGTCAATATCAGACCGGTTCAGCTCATCAATAATTAGCCATCGATTCACTACTGTTCCATCTCGGTCGCGGAAACACTGGAGGAATTGGCCTGGCGAAAATTCAAGGGCATCGGTGTCACCCTCACGGCTTGGCATATAGCCGCCAACAGTATCATAGGCGGTCCACTCCGCAGTCGCCGTTGTGAATTTCCAATCGTCTACAGGGCTCATGGAAACAGCTTGCTCGCAGAGCGACTCGGCAAGTTTCGATTTCCCTGTTCCCGGTGGACCAGTAAAGACAACATGTTTTCCCGAATTGATGGCTGCTGTAATCTGGGACCGAAGCTGTCGTGCTTGCTCGGGCGGGAAATAGAGATTGGTGGGGAGAGTTGGTTCCATCTGAGGAATTGATAGACGCTGTTCGAGACGCTCCCGATCACGCTGACGATTCCCCTTTTTGAGAAGGTATTCTCCAGCATCAGCACTTAAGTTGAACAGGTATTTTTGATTTACACCAGAATGGTAAATCGGATAGTACTTATCCAAACGAACGTCGTCTCTGTTCAAGTACGCAAATACCTCCCCAAACTGCACCGGATTCGAGTAGGCATGAAAGCTAACATCAACTCGTATGAATTCCGTCTCGTCTTCCTCGATGACATACGGGTCTGCAGCAACAATTGAATGTCCAAGGATCTCTCCCTTTCGGAAATTGAATATCGTATCGCCCGGTGTTAATTTTCGCAGATCGTGATGGGGATGGTTATCACGTTCTGCCTGTAGATATTCATTCTCGATTTCTTCGGGATTGTTGTTTTGAACGACCCAGTAATACGGTGCAGTTTCTGATACTGGTTCTTCGTCAATAGGCGTTTGATCTTGATACTCTTTTACCAGTACGTGTTCTCCGGGATTGGACACGTTCCGTTCAATATCAATTAAGTTGGGGAGCAGTTCTGGCTCTTGTTTCGCGAGGGTATATCGAATTGCTTCAAACGCTTTCGTTCGGACGAGCGTCTTCCGTGCAAGTAGTCCAGTTTCAATGTCCCACTCCCCAGTTGGAGGATGATCTGCATGGGGGACTGCAATCCAATCAACTGGACGAATATGAGGGTGGCTGACAGATACATCTGGTACGTGTTGATTTAGAAATCCAGGAGAATACTGGTAGCCGGGGTTCTGCAGCACTCCAATTCCGAGGAGTGTGTCGCCATCTTTCGCCAGTACAAGCGCTCCAGAGGACAGGTCGTTTTTAAATCGGCGTAGATAGTCGCCTGCTTCTTGACTCTTAGTATCTTCAGTTGCTTCTTCAATTTCTTCGGCATCAAGTTCCGAAAGATCACCAATGTCCCATCCGATTGAACAAACACCCTGCTCCTTCCATGCTGGCCAAAGAGCTTCGGGACCTCCATCATTTTGATGCCCGGCGTTCAGTTGCCAAACATCGCGTCCAGCAATATTGTTCTCCTCAAACCACCGTGTGACGTCAGTTTGTTCATTAGCCCAGTAGCAAAAGAAATCTAAATGGCGTAGATGGGGTTCGAAATCGAAATCTCGTCGAACATTCTGAAAAATGGAGACCGCTTCGAGATAATCAGATAAATGGATATCTAGACACACACGTAGTGTTGTCCGAGTTTGTTCGTTGATGATCGGATATCGCGTTGGGTAAAGTAGACTGAGTACTGGTGTCAAAGTACCCAGGCTGACGTTCTTCAGAGAAAGACTAAGTAGGGCTTCAACCTCCTCATCTAATTCAGAATCCGACGAATCTGAATCAAGAAGTTTCTCAAAGATGGACAGCAGTTGGTCCTCTGTTTCTGAATCAGGAACGCTAGCCGGATAAGCGGTGCCACCAACAATCCCAGTTTCATCATATTTCTCGAGGAGTTCGATGGCTTTCTCAATCAGTTGAGGATCTCCTTGTGTATCTCGAATTTGTTCAATCGTTCTCTCCTTTCCGACGGTACTTGGTATCTGTACAGCCGATTTCAGGGCGGTGAGTTCATCGTCTGAAAACACCCCTGCTTGAGTATATGCGGATAAGAGATTTTTAACGACCTCTGCAGTCTGCTCGTGCCTCGATCTGACACCCTCCCAATCAACGTCCGAGCGGTAGTATTCAGCGAAAAATTTCGTGCAGTACCACCGGTTAGCATCGACATCAAGAGCAGCTTCCGAATATCGAGAGACCATACTGCCACCCACGAAACAACCGTTCATATAGTCTTGTGTGAATTTACCCTCATACGAAGCACCTCGGTAGCGTAAATTCATTCAGATAACTCACAGTCTGAAGCGGCAGGGGTGGAGGTAGCCACGAATATGTACAGCTAGCAGTTTTTCATCCCCGGAAGGGGTGAGGGCTAGAAAGAGAGCCTACAAGAGAGTGATTCTACATGAGTCAACAGCAGCATCCGAGTGACATCTCAATCGATCAGATTCCAATCGACCTACCAAACACCCAGACGTCCGAGGTAGATCCAGCAGACGTTCCCGAGGAGATCCGTTCGATCACCTGTGGACTAGCAAGCGAGCATCCACCGACGAATCCGCTCGTCGTACTGAAAGCGGCCCGCTGGTGGTACATCCACGGAAAGGGTGGCACCGACCCCGCATTCCAGTGGGCCATCGAGTGGGCACGGCACCTCGTGACAGACACGCCCAGCGACGTAGAGCAGTTCGACGAGTATCTCGAGTACCTCGTTACAGTCGGGCTCGCGGACGAACCACACGAACCCCGGTGACACTCAGGGAGGTTGTTTTTTGCGCCCCGAAGGATGCGGCGCGTTCTGAATTGACGCGGTTGCGGTGAATCCGGTTCAGTGAAATTATGGCTACGACCAGTGACTCGTCGGTCTCCTTCGACGAGACCGACACCCGATCCGACGAGATGAACAGCACAATCGAACAGTGGGTCGACGACCTCGTCGCCGGCGTCGACGACGCTCAGGCCAGCGAGGAGTTCCAGGAATGGCTCGATGTCCAGAGTCGTTTCCACGACTATTCCTACCGAAATACGCTCCTGATCAAGCGCCAGTGCCCCGAGGCGACCCGCGTCGCTGGCTATCGGACATGGCAAGAAGACTTTGACCGGTACGTCCAGGAGGGAGAAAGCGCGATCTGGATCTGGGCACCGATCATCACGAAACAGTGCCCGGAGTGCGAGAACTCACCGAGCTATCACGAGAACAGTGACTGTGACTATGACCAGACACCACCCGAGGAGTGGTCGAAGGGACTCGTTGGGTTCAGACCCGCATCGGTTTTCGACATCTCCCAGACCGATGGGGAGCCGCTTCCGGAACTCGATACGGAAGCGATCGGCGACGCCGACGACCTCGTCGATCGGCTGACCGATGCCGCGGATGAGCTTGGTGTGACGGTTCGGATCGTTCCGGAAGCGGAGTGGGCGCACGGTGAGGCAAAGGGCATCTGCGAGCAGCTCAGTCTCGTCGATGTTCAGCCGCTCGTCGAGGTGCGTGATCGGGAGAACGAGGCTGACCTTGCGCGAACGCTGATCCACGAGTACGCGCACACCCTGCTCCACTTCGACGTCGACGACGATACCGAGCGGTCGAAACGCGAAGTCGAAGCCGAAGCTGTCGCGTACGTCGTCGGGCGGTACTGCGAACTCGACACCAGTGGTTCGGCGTTCTACTTGGCTGCCTGGGAGTCGGATGATCCCGAAGTCGTTCGAGAACGTCTCGGACGAATCAGCCGAACGGCAGCGGAACTCATCGACGTTCTCGAAGAATCGTCCGCTTGCTGATTCGGTTAACCAACAGTTCGCCGGGGGCCAGCCGTGTCGTTGGTTAAGTTTTTACGCGCCCGCCGAGGGGCGGAGGCGCATTCAGACCTCCGTCGAATCATGACTGACGACTATCTCACGACGGTCCTCGAGGAAGCCGAGCACGTCGCCGAGCGGCACGACCAGGTCGCTCGAACGGTGGATAACCAAGCTCACGAGTACCTTCGCTACGCCGTCCTCCGGATACTCGAAGGACAGGCAGACCACCTGCCGACGGACTGGACGCCGATGGACGGCATTACTGTCGGTTACGGCAGCGACGGTGCGATGTTCGACAGCTGGGGCTCCAGCGTAGACTGGTGGGAAATCGTCCCGCCGCAAGAAGCGTGTACCCGATTCCGGGTGTTCTTCTCGGACGACCACCAGACAGTTCCATGTACCATCGTGGACATGATGGGCGCGCTCGGTGCCTGGCGCGTCTGGACCGGCAGCGCAGCCGCGTGCGGCTCCTACGATCATCGCGAGCGCCGCGAGGTCCATTACCTGTGGCCGGAAGGCCATCCGGTGGAAGAAGTACTCCACGAGCGGCTCAGTGGCCCTGCGGAAGCCGTCGCTCCGGACGGTGGCCGAACGGGCGACGTTCGCGATCGGCTGGTCGTCGACGAGAACGCACAGTCGCAGGACGACCTCGAGCCCCGCACGAAGCGTGCCGTCGACGAAGCGATGGACGTCTCGCTCCTCTCGAAAGGTGGCCGCTACGAGGTGCAGTCCGCGTCCGGCAACAGGTACGAAGTCGACGTCATCGACGAGTCGTGTACCTGTCCCGACTGGCAACAGCGCTCACCCGAGGGTGGCTGTAAGCACCTGCGTCGCGTCGATCACGAAATCAAACGGGGCCGTGTTCCCCGACCAGACGGTCGACTCCCAGCTGTTGCCGACTAATCCCGTATACCCAACAGGTCACTTCTGTCACCGCCTGCGTTGGGTAACGCAGACAGTATGTAAACTCCTCCACCCAAAATGCTGACCTACCCACCATCACGGGAGTTCCGCAGTCACGTCGACGAGCTGCTCCTCGGTCTGCCACCGATACAACCGTCCGTCCTGGTCGAATAGCTCGAAGACGCCGTCTTGCATCCAGCCGAAGGGGTGCTCTTCGTCCTCATACTCTCGCTTGAGAACGTGACTCTTCGCGAAGTACTCCGTCGTGCCGACGAGCAGCCCCTGCTCGACGAGAAAGTCGCTCGGTTCCTTCTCGGCGACGCCGACAAGGTATGTCACGATGTCGGCGATCAGGCAGAACTTCTGGATGCTGTTGTCCCACTCCCCGCGGATGTCGACCATCCGGAAGGCGTAGGCGTCTTGCCGCCGGTTCAGTCGGTCGACCACGAGGTTCAGCCGCCGGATCGGCTCCCGGTCGTAGTTTCCCAGCACGAAGTACGACCGGTCGTTCTCGTAGACGGGCGTCAGCTCACTCAATGCGTGTAGAATCTCCTCGTTGTCCGCCAGTGAAATCTCCTCCTTGTCGAGTTGGTCCTTCGCACTCTTCAGGACCTCCTCGGGGACTGGCGGCTCCTCGTCGGACATACATTGTCTCTCTCAGCGCCACACGATATGGTTTATGAAGTAAATTACCAAGTAACCCATTGTGATTTACTCTGGGGTGGTTTACTCAAGAGTAAACTACTTCCCGTCAGGGCATGTACTGTGTCGTATGAGCACTGACTTGGGGACTGCTGAAGGGATGGAATCCCGCGAACTCGTGCACTTCGTTACCCAACAGACGCGGTTCGCGCTGATCAACAATATCCTCCAGCATCCCGAGCAACTCCCCTCGATGTACGAACTCGAGGAACTCAACCCCAGCGTGAGCGACGCTACTGTCTACAAACACATCCAGAAGCTGATCGACGCAGGTATCGTCAAAGAGGTCGCCCTCGATGGCGATCAGCGACGGCAGGGCTACCCCTGGAAGTTCTACGGCCTCACAGAGGAGGGCCGAACCTTCCTCGACGAGCACAACCTACTCGCCGCGGAGGAGACGCTCCAGCAAATCTACGACACTATCGCTGACAAGCCCGAGAAGATGGTCAAGTACGAGAACGCCCCCCGCCCGGACGGCGCGTAACTCCTGCAGAATCGGCACCGTGTCAGCACTCGATCACTGTTCGATTTCGTAGTCAGCCGCCAGCTTCTGGAACTCGGACCACTCAGGGAGCCGCTCGCCATCAACCTCGCCGTGCGTCTCGAGATACCGGAGCAGAGCGTGGATTTCGTCTTCGAGACCATACTTCGCCGCCTGCTCTCGGAGGTCGTCCTCGTCGACGTCGACGTGGCTGAGCAGGAGGAGACAGTACGAGCGGTAGCGACTGCCATCGTCGATGAGCAGCGTGTGACAGCACAGCTCCGCCGGCGAGACTACGTCGAGTTCCTCGGAGAAGAGGTAGTAGCGGTGGCTGGTGAGCAGGAACTGGAGGTCGAACACGGCAAACCGAGCGAGGCCGGTTTCGTGGAACCCCTCCACGTCGATCTCCGTCTCGGTCTGCGCGAGAAATTCGTCGTAGTTCTCCCAGAGAATCGTGCCCTTCGGGGCGACGGATTCTAGGCGTTGGCGATGTGAATGGTGTACAAGTTCACGAGCGAACTCGTGGAGGCGGTCAAAGTCAGCGTTGAAGTCATAGCGGCCCTCGTCCGACCCGACGAGACCACGGTCGCGAAACCGCTTCAGGATGCGGTTGACGGTATTGCGGTAGTTGTCGGTCCGGTCGGCGATGTCGGCGACAGTTCTCGGCTGGTCGAGATAGTAGAGTACCTCGAGAGTCTTCCCGGTCAACAGCTCAGGGAACTCGATATGGGAGTGCTGACGGACGAGGTCCTGGTATAGTTCGACGGCACGAGCATCCGACGGGATGACCCGTTTTCGGCGGCCGTCGCGTTCCGTGTAGACAAGCCCCTTCTCGACGAGTTCACCGACGGCACGTGAGAGGTAGCTCTCGCTGTGGTCGAGCTTTGTCGCGAGCTCGGAGATCGTGTCGCCGCGTTCGACGATCGCGAGGACCTCGAGTTCGATGCGCCGGAGTACGATGTAACACAGTACGAAACTAGTTTATAAACAAGTTTCGACTAATGTTACAGACGGTGAGATTGGAGGGCCGACCCTCTCGTCTTAACCAACAAAACTATGGGTAAGCGGAGTGTGTTGGTTAACACGAGAACAGCCGATGCCCTACGAACCCCCGACCCCGCCGGCGAATCTTCCGACGGAAATCCTCAGCTCACTCAACGAGTCGACTCCGGAGCGGCTCCGAGACGTTGCAACGTACGCCGAAGCGCTAGCCGAACACAAGGAGCGGGAGGCCCGTCTCGAGGAGGAGGCAGACCAAGACGAGGTGGAGGAGCGACCAGACGACCTCCCGGACGATGTCCCTGCCAAAGCGACGATCACGATCAAGGAAATCAACGACAATCGCTACTACTACTGGCAGTGGCGGGAGGGAGAAAAAATCAAATCCAAGTATAAAGGACCAGTCAATCCCGACGCGTAGGAAGGGTAGCTGGCGTAGTTTCGAAGGAATCACTCCCCGTGTGCGAAGTGAATTAGCCGAGGGCGTCGAGTCTGCACCCTCCGTGTGCGAGATGAATTTGCCCTCATCGTTGAGGACCCCGTGTGAGAGGTGAATCGAATGATAGATCACGGGGAGAGACACCCCGTGTGCGAAGTGAAATCTTGCGCACCCTTGTCAGACACCTATAATAAAATTGATTGCTTTTCTCCCGAGACCACACCCCGTGTGCGAGATGAATACGTCGCCGGCGTCGAGGACTCTTCGAGTTAGTTGCCCTCGAAGAAGTCCTCTATCTGTGCGTTGACAACAGACCGGATCAAATCTTCGTCGTGTACTACCTCTTCGAGTCGAATATCAGCTTGAAGCGTTTCAGCGACCACTTCTGGGTCGTCGACGAAGGTGTACTCTTTGTGGACGCCACTCCCGTAGCCACGCCCTCGTTTCGCCGACGTGACGAAGTTGTAGGTCTCGGCTTCACTCATGTACCGTAAGTAGGAGTCCCGTGATTTCTCATCGGCATCGAGCAGGTCAGTAAGGTACTGATATACGCGGTATGCAACGGTGCTGGGAACAGCGTTCAGGTTGCGCTTCGAGTGAACGGGGACGATCGCGGTGGCATATAGCGAGAGCTTCTTTTGTGTCGATAGTCCCTGCATCTGAGTTAACGTCCGGTCGCGTTCGGCTTCTTTTTGAGCGTCACGAACGTGCTCTTCACGAATCGTGTCTTCACCGGCTCGATCTGCGATCTCACCAGCTTTCCTAAACATATCAATAGCCTTTCGAGCATCGCCGTGGTCCTGAGCGGCGAACGCGGCACTCAGCGGAATAATACCGTCCTCTAGGACATCATCTTGATATGCGTCACGACGTCGTTCGAGAATTGATTGTAGTTGGTTCGCATCGTAGTCCGGAAAAACGACATCCTGTGGATTGAACGAACTCTCGGCTCGGCCGTCGAGATCCTCCATGAACCGGGGATCATTCGTGAGCGCAGCGACGGAAACGTGTCCTTCGATACGACCGAGTTGTGATGCTCGCGACAGCTGGTAGAGCAGTTTCGAATACGCTGGCTCGTCGTTCGGATCTCGTTGCCGGCCCACCAGAAGATCAACCTCGTCGAGGATTATAATGACCGAGTCGAAATTGTTGCTCAGAATTTCGTAGAACCGATTGAGCTTCTGGTCCGTCGAGATGCCACTTTGAGGAATGCCGACATCGACACCAGCTTCGTCAGCTGCATTCTTCGCCAAGCGATAGACTGCCCGGTCGTGCGATTTGATCGTCTGGCAGTTGATTTTGATAACGCCGAACCGGTCTCCCTGAGAGTTCGCGAGTTCGAGAACCTGTTGACAGACCGCATTGATGATGAGCGATTTCCCGGTCCCCGACGGCCCGTAGAGGAGCATGTTAGGAGGGCGGTTGCCCTGCAATGCCGGTCGAAGGTAGGTGATGATGTCGTCCAGCTGGTCATCACGACCGACGATCCGATCCTCGTCGATGACGGCATCCGGGTCGAGAAGTCCTTTATCTCGAAAAACAGAATTCTGAACACCCTCCTGAAGACGGCCCTTGATAGATTGTGAGAGGGATTGTTGATCGTCGCCGTCAGCCATGTTTGCGCAGTTAAGTCGAGACTATAAATAAATATGGGGTACCGTGTGCGAGGTTAAATCATCCGAATTCTGTCGATAGAGGCATTCTTGGAGAGGGTAGTTAGTAGAACATGGTAACCGCGGGCGAAATCAATTAGCCGTAGTGACTCCCCGTGTGCGATATGAAATCCCGGATAGTTCATCGAACAGCCGTCGATACCGAGGGGAGTCAGAAGAACTCGGCGGAGGCACCCCCGTGTGCAAGATGAAACACCGGACGTGATCTCGGTCCGGATATTTCCGAGAATATCTCTTGACGATCCTGAGTGGAATCGGATCTCACCGGTAAGTTACCCCCACACCCCGTGTGCGATATGAATTTGACGAGAGGGTGGGCACGGACGAACGATCCGAAGAACTCGAGCAATTGGCGAGAGAGTCCACGAGAAGGCGTAGAACCGACGAAGACACTCAGCCAACAAGGGAGGAAAAATACAGACGAGGACGGTCATATCACGAAACTTATTGTTTCGTTTCGACCGACTCTAGTTCCATTACGGATTTGGTTGACAGAGTGGCTATATAAAGATTTTCCTGAATCATAGCCAATCTCGATATTGCTGTCTTTGAAACCTCTCCTCCGGGAAATCGTGGATTCCTAGTGTTTCGTGGTTTCTCTCTCCGACACCCCCTCCCGTCGTCTTCCCGATTTCATATCGCACACGGGGTGTGGGGGTTCGCCATCGTGAGAACCGTGTTTAACCAACACACCTCCGCCAACTGACTCCCGTGTTGGTTAATATTGCTCGGTATTCGCGAACACCGTCAACTCCGGCACCCGTGTCTCCGCGAGTTCTCGACGAATCTTCGACCGATCCCAGCCAATCGGCGCCAGCAGACTTTCGACAGCTCTGACGAGCTCCGTCTCATAGTACGATGGATCATACGAGTTGATTTCTTCGTGAGCCAACGCAACCCATTCTCGGGACCGCTTCTCGTCGTCGACGTCGGGATCTGGCGTCACCCAGATGGAGTCGACAATGCCATGGACGACGCGCCAGCCGCCGGCTTCCAGCCGCTGTTTCGCCGTCAGCAAAATTTCGCGAGCGAAGGCGTTGATTGCCTCGTGGTCGATGCGCCCGAACTTCGCATTGCTGAATCCTTGATAACCGAAGCAGGCGACGAGGATCCATGCGCTTCGAGAAACGCGACGAACTCCTCTTTGGAGTCCGAGGCAACGACGATATCGAGGTCGGTCGAGAAACGCACGTCGAATGCCGAGACGGCATAGCCACCGACGAGGACGTACTGGTGGCCGCTCTCGGTGAGCTCTTCGAGGAGTTCGATCAGCGCGTCACTCCGATTGCTGAAACTCATGACTGGACTCGCTCGGTATCTCGGTAGGCGACGCCGAAGTCGAGGTCCTCGTACATCCTGTCGAGCATCGCCAGCGCCGACTCGAAGGTCGCGTAATGTTCGTGCATGTACTCGATTGTATCCTCGCGGGGATGACCGGATAGCCTTCCACGTCCTCGATTTCGAGCGATGGGTGTGGATCGAGGACGATCTGTAGTGGCCCATCCAGTTCGTCTCTGGGCTGGCGCTCGAAGGCGGTTGGCAGCCCGAACGATTCGAAGAACGTTTCCCAGGCGTCGACGTTCTGCTCGCGAACAGCGATGAACAGCGGATAGTCGTCGGGATTGCGGCTGACCTGGTAGCCGCCCTGGGTCCAGACGTAGACCGCGTCGATTCGCGTGAACGCGAACGGCCAGTCACCGAACTGCGGGATGACGTACGCCTCCTCGATCGATGGCGGACTCACGCCGGCGCTCGCAGCGACCAGCTCGCGCGCTGCGTCGCGCACGCGAGTGTTGACAACGGAGAGGCCATCGTCGTAGCGTATGTAGCCTGCGTCTTCGAGCCTGTTTACTGCCTGCCTGACCGTCTCGTAGGGTGTGTGAAGGTGCTGTGCGACGCGACGGATGGAATCGCCACTCTCGATGGCGAGGATGACCCGGGCCGCCGTGTCGTCGAGCACTTCGTACATCTGATTATTACCAATAATCCAGTAACAGTTAAAAGAGTTACTAGAATCTCAATTCTGCTAACGCTTCCTTGCTCTCTCCCGTGCGTGGCTACGGCTCACTGACATCATGGCCGGTGCCATTGGGAACGAACGCACCGTGAGAAACGAACAAAACGAATGGATTGGGATAAACGAGTTCACTGAAATCCGAGATAGGGCCAGATCCCAACAGCGGAACGAATAAAATGAGCGTAACGAACGTATTGATGGAAACGAACTCATTTCGTTCAGTGAGTGTAACGAACGGTGGGTTTTAACAGGATAGTATTCCATTCACCGAGCGAAACACTCGCACCGAACGCACTGATCATAACGAGAGAAACGAGCGAAACGAACAAAACGAATATAACGAACTCACCACGGGACACGAACGATATGAGCGATACGAACACTTCACGAATCACCGTAGCAAATCAGAAAGGAGGTGCGGGGAAAACAACGGACGTCATCCATACGGGCGGCGCACTTGCCGCGCGAGGACACGACGTACTTCTCGTCGATATCGACTACCACGGTGGGCTCACATGCTCGCTTGGCTACAGCGACCTGTACTACGATACCGATCGGACCACGCTCTTCGACGTGCTCGACTTCGATCAGATGGAGTCGGTGAACGACATCATCGTCGAGCACGAAGAATTCGATATTCTCCCCGCCAGCGAGAAGCTCGCAAACAATAAGAACATCCAGACGCTGCTCGAAGCGCCCAAGAGCCGAGAGCGTCTGGGAATGACTCTCGACAAGCTCGAGACGGACTACGACTATATCGTCGTCGACACTCCACCGTCGCTCAATGTTCTCACCGACAACGCCCTCGTTGCGACAGGGAACGTTATCATCCCAGTCCTCCCCGAGAAGCTCAACGCCAATAGTCTCCGAATTTTCGCGAAACAGCTCCAGTCCCTCGAACCAGCCTACGGAGACATCAACCGCCTGGCTATCGTGTGCAATCGAGTCGAGCAGAACGCCGAACATCGGCGCACGATCGAGGAAATCGGATCTGCATACTCGCTGCCTCTCTTCGAGATCCCAAAGCGGACGGATCTCTCGCAATCGATCGGTGAAGGCGTATCGATCTTCGGCTTCAGCAAGGAGAACAAGCGCGTCGAAGACGCCCGCTCGCTGTTCAACGACATCGCCGACCTGCTTGACGAGACCTTCGAGAAAACCCCGCCGACGGAGGTTGAAGCATGAGCGACGATTGGGGCAGCGCCTCAGGTATCGAAGGCAACTATGATGACGACGAGGAAGCGGAGGAAACGAACAAGACAAGCGAGGTGACCGGGACGACTGAAACCAGACCCTCGACTGGAACGCAAGAAACGAGCTCACCGAGCGAAACGAAGAAAACGAGCAAAACGAACATCAAGGACGAATGGAACGGCCGGACGATCTACATCCCGGACGGCATCCTCAACGACATGGAGGATACGTATCTTGAGTCCCAGCTGAAACTCCGGAAAGCGGGTCGTGACGAGTTCAAAAAGAACCGGCATTTCTACCCACTCCTCGTGCAGTTCGGCCTCGAAGCGCTCTCAGACGCTGATGCTGATGAAATTCAAATGCGCCTCTCCGATCTCGGGGAGGACTAGCTACCGGGACTGGAGATGGTGTCGGTCTACGTCGCTTGAGGAACGGTTCGGTGCTCCCAGAGGACTTGGATATCGCGAAATGTAATCTGCGCATTCCACATAGTCTGATTTCGGGCCAAAGAGAGCTCTACACACAGATTTCCTGAACATTAGTCGCATGGTCCATATGCCGCCGGAACCCTTATCACGAATTATGAATAATTCGTAATTGAGATGGCGCACTCCCCTCCCCGGTCAGATCGATCACCTATTCAACAACTGCAGATGGTCGCTGATCTCCTCGACACGCCGGCGCTAGCTCGACTGTACGCCCACATCTTGCAACACGGTCCGGTCACCGTTTCCGAGATGGTCGATGAGATCGACATCCCGCAGGGGACCGCCTACGACTACGTGCAGAACCTCGAAACCGCTGGCTTAGTGGAGAAAACCCGTGAGCAGCGCCCGTACGAATACGACGCGGAGTCGATTGCACTCACGCTCTCGACGGACGGTGAGACCCAAACGATCACGCCGGCACTTATCGCAGCCGTCGCCTGTCGCGACGAGAACAAGGACGTCGATGTCTACATAGAGCGCCATGGCCTCGACGGCCTTGCTGTCGCCCTGGAGTACGCCTACGAGTACGTCGACGGCACGGTCAACCATCGCATTGCGGCCCGGGAACTCGATCTCTCACCGCTTGAAGCTGAGATCATCCTCCAAGCGCTGGAGCCAGTTGCTACCGAATACGCTGACGCGGTAGCATGACGACGGTCTATATCGCCGATACCGGCGTCTTTGTACGATGTGGCGGGCCGGACAAAGACAAATTCCAACGGCTTCGCCGAGCAGTTCGACAGGCCGGTGTCTCATTGCGTATCCCACAACGCGTCTACGAAGAGCTCGGAGGGGATCCTACAGCGGACGCGTATCCCTCGGGGAACATTCCCTATCCCGGTGGATTTGAGGAGGGCTGGATCGTCGTCGCCGACGAACTCGACTACACTAATCCACTCGTTTCGACAGTAATGGACGAAGCGCGCCGGTTTATCGCCAACGAGACCGACCGCGACGAAGACATCACTGAGAAAACGGACACGGCCCTCGTTGGGCTTGCTGCACAGGTTCTCGACACCGGAGAGGCGGATTACGTCATTCTTCTGACAACCGACAAACCAGCAGGACGAGCGGCCGAGACGCTGCTGCCTCAGCACGGCTTCAGCGACCGTATCGAATTTCGGTACGTCAGCGTCGAATATCTCGAGACGATTACGGCCAACGAATTTCGGTAACGTCGATCCGAGGCGAGAATCGGTGATCGGAGAGTTGAGCAGCGCCTTCGCTATCGAAGACGAATCCTACTGATACCGATGGGTGGAAACCACCGAGACGAGCGAGGTGACCGAAACGACTGAAACCAGTTCAACAACTGGAACACAGGAAACGAATTAACCGAGCGAAACGAAAGAAACGAACAAAACGAGCATCAAGGACGAGTGGAGCTGCCGGATGATCTACATCCCAGACGGCGTGGAGAATACGCGCTTTCAGCCCTATGCCCCTGTTACCCGGTAGAGCAGCAAGAGGGCGTCACGAATCGAACAGCTCGACCAGGTCGTCACGCATCTCATCCCGGCGATGGCGACGTCGTTCGGGCTTCGAGAGGTAGTTATCAAGGACGACCTTAGCTGATTTCGAGCCCTGTTCTTCTGCGATATCCGCGAACCGATCGGCCATTCGTTTGACCGCCGCCCCGTAGGCAGTGTACCAGTATCGACGCCCCATCTTCGGCGTCGGCGCTGTCCCGTCGACGGCAACCCCAGCTTCCTCAGCGAGGTCGCGGAAGTGCCGCCGGGCGGTTTCCGTCGATATATGACCGGATTTCGACGAGGATGACGGCAGAAGATAGCCGTTCCAGTCGTCACCGAGCTCGTCGTGGAGATCGTCGATCCGTGACTCGAGTTCCTCGACGCCAACCAGTAACGCGACTGTTCCCGGCCCGTTTTTGCGTTCGTCCTCATCGAAGTCGATGTACGGGTCTGGACCCTCGGGGTCGTCCTCCTCAGGAGTGAGCGTGAGCTGGCGTGTATGGAGCGCACAGGCCTCGCTCGGCCGCAGTCCCCATCCACAGACACCAACGACAAGAAGGCGGTCAGCTGGCGTCTCGGCCGTCCGGTAGAGCGACTGAATCTGGTCGGCCTCGAGGGCTGGATTGTCCCAGTTCGGGGCCGAGTCCCATCCGAATCGACGTTCCAGCCGCGTCGTCGGGTCGTAATCAGCCTTCCCGAAGTCGACGCGGTGCTGGTAGAACTGCCGGACCTCTTGGACGTACTTGCGACGCGACGCGTGCGTGTTCAGCGTCTCGTCGAGGCGTCGAAGGACGTCGAAGGTGTCTGCGACACGGGCCTTTTCTTCGGAACTCCCCCGTTCAGACTGGAGGGGTGAGAGCAGGTCGTCGGTGTCGTTCACTTGTTGGTAGGTCTCGACGTAGCGGCGAAGGACCGAGCGACGGGTTGCGACCGTCGATTCGGCACGCCCCTGCCGGTTCCGGAGCTCACGCAGGTAGGATTCGAGCGCCTGACGGGTCTCCTGATCGTCGACGAACGCGAACGGACTGTCGTCGTCTTCGTCGGTTGGCGGAACCCCGATCTCGGCGTAGAAGTCCCCGGGTGAGAGGTCGAAGTTCCGGGAGAGATGCGCGATGAAGCCCCGATAGTGGTTACTCAGCCACGCGTAGGTCGGCGTTTCGTAGTCCGGATTGAGCCCGTCAGCCCGCATCTCCTGGGTGACCTCCTCGTGATAGAAGGCCTCGCAGTCCTCGAGATCCATCGTGCTGTAGCGTGGTGAGTCGGTGGTAGTTTCTGTGGACATGGATGATTGCGGTCGTGACGGGGCACCGAGTGGAGCAACGTTGAGTTCGGTCTTCCGATCTTGATGAACGAAATCGCGCGACGGAAGGCGACTTGCTGTGTGTACCCCTGATTCTAAGCCCTGGGTTTTCGGTGGATAGAGCGATAATCCAAGTTCACTTAGATGTTGTGGTGTGCCGTTTTCTAATCCAGAAAACCATAACAACACAATATCCGCTCAATCGATAGCTGTGGTGGATAAACTGCATATCGCTATAGATAATGTATTCTCTGTAGTTGCGATCGAGTGAATTTCTGTGCATCCGAATTGCTGACACACAAGCTCAGTCACCCAAAAAGGCCGGTCTGCTTCTCAGAATTCACGTAATCTACTTGGTATACTCATGATTGAACAACAAATCGGAGAGTAAGAAACGTGACTGGGTATCGATGGCTCTTGCAGTCGGGCGAATTCGGATGAATCAGGCCTCAATCAGTTTGTCCAGCCGGTCATCGAGGAAGCGGAGAAATCGGGAGGCACTGATCCGGGGCTTCGATCGCGTCGTCGAGAGTCTTGAGCGGTACAAGAGGGGGTCTTGGACCCGGCGAACGAAGACTGGCCGGTGTTCCCGACACGGCATCACGCCTCACTCGCGAAGCCCGTCAAAGAGGGCCTCGAAGCCCAAGGGTTGGACACGGACGACATCGAGGCGACGCCGGCAGCCTCGACATCGATGGAGGTCCTCCGAGAACACGAAATCACGCCGCCGGCGCTCTCGAAGAACGGAGCGCAATCCCTGATGAAACGGCTTTGTAACGCTGCTGATATAGATATCGACAGAGAGTATCTCAAACCCCATGGTGGCCGACGTGGACTGGGAAGTGACCCCTACGCACAGAATGCCGAGCTCGCTCGAGAACTCCTCCGCCACGAGTCGATTGAGACCACTCACAAGTCCTACCGCGAACAGAACGTCATTGAGAGACGAGAGCGGCTTGAACGGGCGCTCAACTATAGTAGGCGTTAGAATTTTCTACCCAGACACTAGTGGTTAACTATGGATCATCTCGATGAGATCTCTGTCGAGGAACTTCAACACGTACTCAACAACGTTGAGGGAAACAAGCCGACACAGCGGCTGACAGCAGCGATTGCGTACAAAAACGGTGTCACACAAACCGAGCTTGCCGAGTGGTACGGTGTGCAGAGACGAACGATTTACAGCTGGCTCAAGCGGCTTGAAACAGAGCCCCTTGAGAAGGCTGTTCAAGACGATCATCGGTCAGGAAGACCGCGGAAGCTCACCGAAAAACAACAAAAGCAGTTGGAACAAATGCTCCAGCAGCCACCCACTAACGCAGGAATTGACGCGCCGGCGTGGACGCCGGCGCTTCTCGACGAATTTCTCGAAGAAACGTTCGACGTTGACTACTCACTCCCCAGCTGTCGGCGGATAATGAAAGAAGCGGGATTGAGTTATCAGAAGCCTCGTCGAACAGCCGCCGAAACTGAGCCTGAGGACCGAGACAAGTTCCACGACGAACTCAAAAAAAGCGACGAGAGATGGACGCCACAGTAGTTTGTATCGATCAGACCATGAAATCTGTGCGAACCGAGGCGTGCCGCGTGGTTTCCGCGCGGCACGCGGCCGTCGGTCGAACTTTCTGGTCAGCGTGACTGGACGTGCGTGCTTGGCGCGATCACCGAGGACGGTGATCGCTTCTTCTCCCGATTCGAAGAATACGTTACCGCCGAACACGCGAAGCATTTCATTCTCGCTCTGTGCGAAGAATTCCAAGGAGATCTAATCGTCGTCTTCGATAGTTCGCCATACTTCCGGGCGTCGGCCGTCACGGACCTAACGGCCCGTGACGACCTCGCCCTGGTGAGATTCCCGGCGTATTCTCCCGAACTCACTCCAGTTGAAGAGTGTTGGAGACAACTGAAAGACGCTCTCGGCAATCGATTCTTTGACTCTCTCGACGAACTAACCGCAGCGATCGACAAAGCACTCGATCGAGTTGTTGTTCCAAACACGAGCAACTATTTTTGATTGTTACTATAATAACAACGTCATGCTTGTTTTGCTCGGAAACACGTTGCCGAAGCCATCCGGACATCCGATTTCAGCCCAGCGAGTGAGGCGATCATTCAGAGGTGTCGAATCATAGCTCGGCCTGTCACTGGAAAATATGGCTGAATTGTCAAGAAAACCCGCAGGCTCGATCCCGTCTCAATTGACGATTGAAACAACACTATACAGTGCCGGCGGTAGAAGGACGAACGAAATCCGACTATAGAACCGGTGTACCCGGCGATACCCTCTGTGTCATCGTTGAAATCATCGGAAATACACTCCCAGAAAATAAAGTAAATAGTGGTTATATCAACATTCGACTTCGGAAATTCGTTGATGAAAGGGAAGTACTGTCCCTAATTATTCATGTGGTTGTAAGACGCGCTGACAATTCTACGTAGTGATAACCCGGAATCATGTCTGGCCGACAAAACAGTAAAGCAGCGACTTGACAAAAAGCCGAGTTCCTCGCGATCCTATATTGAGCTAATCGTATTGTGATTACTGTTTAGTTCGGCTGCGTCTTCTTCAAGCAGGGCGACCACGAGATAATCAGCATATCCCTCAAGATAATCGAGAAGCTTGGAGATCCTGTTCGCGTCGATCGCTTCAATTGAGTCGAGTAACATGAATGGGACTGTCTGATAGACCTCGTGTGCTAGATAGCCAGCGAGCGCGAACACGAGTCCAGTCACCTCCCGCTCGCTTTCGCTCAGATGGTCGACGGTATCTTGGTAAATAGTGCCAGAATCGGTGCTGCGAACGACGTGTAGGGTGAATTGGTTCTGCTGGACTTTCTGCCGTCCCTCCTGCACGGTACCTTGCCGTTGTTCGATCCAGATTCGTTCCAGATTGTCATAATCGAGGAGATCAAGCACGGATTCCATGTGTTTGTTGAACTCTTCGGTCGCCTGAGACTGGAGTTGCTGCACTCGAGTCCGTAGATCCTTTAATTTTGTTTCGATTTCTGTTCGTCTCGATCGGAGGTTTTCACGGTCATCTAGCTGGTCTTCGATCGAATTAATCTCGTCTTCGATTCGTGAGAGCTCGCTGGTAAGGGTGTCGAGTTCGAATTCGAGGCGGTTGACTGCTTCTTGTACCTCGAGAATCTCGTCATGATCGGCTTTCTGTAGCTCCTCGACCTCCGTCTCAAGTGTAGATTTGTTTGAAACGAGTTCTTCTTTCCTTGTTTCAAGTGTTTCAAGCGTTTCCTCGCGTTCTTCAAGTTCCCGTTCATGTTGCTCGATACGTTGTTGGAGGTGCTGATACTCCGATTGCTGTTCTTCGAGGTCAGCTTTTTCTTTCTCTAAACCCTGTACATTCTGCTTGAGCGACTGACGCTCTTGGATCTTCTCTTTCCGAATCGACTGTAGCCGTTCGAGCGTCGACTCAATCTGTTCTGTCGGTACGTCGGTTCCGCACGTCCAGCACTTGACCGTGTTGTCGGCCAACAATTCGTCCGTCACTGCACCATCGTCTGTCTCCTCCTCAGGTTGTAGATCATTGATAGCTGTAGGCTGTCCTTCGTCAAGAAATCCGTTGTTGAACTGGATTACCGACTGCAGTTCGTTGACAGTCTGATCTATCGCCTCGATCTGCCCTCGCATCCGCTGTATGTCGGCCTCGATACTGGAGACACTGCTCTCGGAGATGGGATCGGTCTCCTTGAAGACCGCGCGTTGCTCTTCGAGATCGTTTTGCAATGCATCGATACTCTCCTTCTCGGAGCGGATGTCGTGTTTGACGGACTGAAGCTCTCTGCGAGTGTTCTGAAGCTCGCTCATTTTCGCGTCGAGTTCCTCGTTTTCGGCTCTCGATTTCTCGACACTCTTATTTATATCTGCTAACTCATTCTCTTTCTCCGCCAATTTCTCTTCCTTCTCGCGAATCAGATCCTTTTTTTGCTTCTTATCCTGATTTAATTTGGTCAACCGACTCGACATATCATCTAAATCCGATAATTTACCATCAATTTTCTTTCGCTCAGACTCAAGTTGGCGTATTTGAGACTCAATTTCGGCAGTGTCGACCGGGCGCATGATAATCTCTTGTAGATCCTCACCGTTAGCAACTGCCTGACGACAGTCGTTAGTCTCGAGGAGGAACGCGAAGAGATCCGCGAGAGTCGGGTCGTCAAGATACGGTTCGCCACGCATGGTAGTGTGGCCTTCGGAGCGGGTTAGTTCCCGTGTGTACGTTTCGCTGTTAATTGTCAGCTCGACGGTCCCCGACTCTGCGTCCCCTTTGAGCGACGCATTTTTACTTCCGGTTGCAGCGATTATCGCTTGAAGAAATGATGTTCTGTTGGTCGCGTTACGGCCGGTGAGGACGGTTAAGCCGGGTTCGATCTCTACAGACGCTTCGTCGATCCCCCCGATGTTTTCGACCTCAATCAATGCGGGAGACGCGGTCACTTTTTGTCCTGCCATACTCTAATCTTGTATACATGCGATAAATAATTGTTGCTACGTCCAACTTTTATATGCATAGCTACTATCGGTACTCCCCCTGCCGGAGGCTTCAAGTCCAAAATGTGTCCAAATTATAGTATTCGTTAGAAGTAGTTATTGACATCTGAGATGCTAACTCGGAGCCTTGATTAGATGCTCCTGAAGGCGTCGGTGAGTGGCTCTATTGAGTGAACAGAATTCCGTCTAAGAGTCCTTCTCTATCCAATTTCGTTCATTGGGCTTAGGCCGTAGCGGACGATCTGAACCGCGTCAAAACAAGGTCCTAACTCGGTAAAGAGAGATGCTGATTACCGAGGGCCTGTTCTGTCGCCAACACTTTTCAATCGAATTCAATTCGGGAGAGTAGGCGGGTAATCGAACAAACTTAAGATCATCACGAGCCGCTAGGTCCGTGACGGCCGACGCCCGGAAGTACGGTGCCCTGTCCCACAAAAATCAGATCTCCTTGGATTTTCACAGAGTGCGAGAATGAGGTGTTTCGCATGCTTGGCGGTGACGTACTCGTCGAACCGAGAGAAGAATCGATCACCGTTTTCGGTAATCGAGCCCAACAAACACGTCCAGTCACGTTATCCCGAGAGTTCAACCCTCGACCGCGTGGTTTTGGCGTGGCTAGCGGCTCAACTTGCACGGATTTCTTGGTTTGATCGATACAGACTACCGTGGCGCCCAGCGTCTCACGATCTTTTCCCTCAGCTTCTGCGGCGGTTCGTCTTGGTTTTTGTTAACTGAGCTCGACTTCTTTCATGAGTCGACGACAACTCGGAAGAAAATACTCGGCGTCACAGGTTTCTCTGAGCCAGCCTTGGAGAAGTGAGGTGGTCCACGCCGGTTCGTCATCTCCGATATCTGTCGGTGACTGATGGAGAACTTCTTCCATTTTTCTGTTGATCATCGGTGAGCTTGCGTGGTCTTCCCGAACAATGACCATCTTGGGCACCCTGCGCAAGCGGTCTGTATTAAAGTCGCATCATCAATTTGTAGATCGTCCGTGGACCGACATCGTACCACTCGGCGATCACTTTCTGATTCACACCACTCTTGTACGTAATCGCTGCTAAGAGCCGCTGTGTTGGCTTCTTTCCCTCAACTTCGTCAAGTGCTTCCTGTAATTCCTCAACAGTGATCTAGTCGAGAGGGTCCATTGAGTTCCTATATAATATACAATCAAAAAAGTTCTACCGGCTACTATAACACTTCCTACTCTGACGACGGTCAGAACTCAAGTATGACAGCACTATCCCTGTCATAGAGCAGGCAGATATCAACACTTGAAGTACGGTTGGGTTATGACAACACTAGTGCTGTCATAGAAATAGTGATGACAGAAACTCTATGAAATGAAAACAACTGAATGTCAGTCGTCCACCGACCGGCAGTTACAGCCCCCATTCCTGAGGAATTCAGTGATTGGGTACTGCGTATTGCATTGGTCACAATGTACTTGCACCAACACGGTAACGCGATGTTCATCGTCTTCAGTGGATTGATCCGCCTCCGAAAACTCTGCGACTGCGCGTTCGGCGACGGCAGTAACTCGATTCCTAAGCCGTCCGATCGTCTCGACTCGCGACGTAATACGGTCTTCCTCCGAGAGTGTCTGTCGTTCGTACGCAACCTGCCGGTGTTTCGTCAG